>NZ_JAHHPO010000872.1 GCF_024606365.1 Endozoicomonas sp. ONNA2 | reverse complement strand
GTCCGGGAAAATGCCGTCGCCCGCCACCCGCTGCCCGCAAAAGCACAAGTGGTTCCAGCTTTTCGGGTAGCGGGTAGCGTCTGCAGAAATGTCGAAGTTATTTCAGGACAGTTCCTATGAAAACCATTAATAGCACGACAGCCACCGCCCCACCCCTACTATGCGGCATCTGCCGTGAAAGCAGTGTGTACAAGTTTGGACCACGGGAGATGGTCACCACCGCCTGCCATCACCCTTTTCACTTGCAGTGCATTACCCGCTGGCTTGATCAACAATCCCTGCATGGACGAAACTGCTATGTGTGTCAGCAACCGGCAGTACCTCTGATTCGTCAGGCTTCGGTGGGATTTCGCTTGCCCGGCAAATATTGTGAGGCAGAACCGCTTCAGGCATGCAGAACGGGTGATCTCGAGACCCTCCAGACGTTTTTGCAATCCTTTCCGGATATTGTTCTCCACCCCTTCAAGTCGGCGGTTACCGGTAATAACGTGTTCTTGCTGTCCGTCGCCGCCAGCCATGGCCATGAGCAGATTGTCAAAACCCTGAAGGCGGCCGGCGCAAACCCCGACATCGCCGGTAAGGACTGCGCTCCGCCGCTGTATATTGCCGCTCTGAAAGGCAATGCCCATATGGTCGGCCTCCTGCTCAGTCTTGGGGCTGCCCCCGACACTGCCTTCCAGCATCATGCAACTGCCCTGCATATTGCCGCCGAACAAGGTCATGGTGAGGTGGTAGACGCCCTGTTTGAGGGCGGGGCAAATCTCAATGCCATCCTGAAGCACGGCGAAACGCCGCTGTTTCTGGCCGCCCGCGCTGGCCACGCCGAGGTGGTTGCCACGTTGCTCAAGTGTGGTGCCAATCCTGATGCCTGCTGCCAGGACGGCTCAACGCCCCTGTATGTTGCCGCCCAAGAAGGCCGGGAAGCCTGTGTGGAAGTGCTGCTGGTCAACGGCGGGTCTCCTGGCCAGGCCAGCAAGAGTGGCTGGACCCCACTGCTTGTCTGTGCCTACCAGGGCCATGCAACCATCGCACAACTGCTGCTGGATGCCGGGGTGCATCCCAATGAGGCCCTTGGGGACGGGACCAGCCCGCTCCATCTTGCCGCCCGCCGGGGCCAAAGTCAGTGTTTGCAGACACTGCTCAACGCCCCCCGGACCGATCCAAATGCTACCACGGATAATGATGGCTGGACGGCACTGCACATGGCCGCCAGCAGTGGTTATGAAACCTGTCTGCAGCTGTTGGCGGAGGATACCCGGACCCGGCTCAATGGGATCAGTAACGATGGCTATACGGCCCTGCACCTGGCGGCGCGTTCAGGCTACCTGGTGATTGTACTGGCCCTGATCAACAGTGGCGCAGACCGTGATGCTGCCTGTTAAAGATGGCACTACTGCCCTGCATCTTGCTGCCCGGCACGATCGCGCCAGCATCGCCGGGGCCCTGGTGGAGGCACAGGCGAATATTGAGGCCCGACTGGTTACCGGTGAAACCCCCGTGTTCATCGCCGCCCATTATGGCAACGAGGAGTGTATGGTGACCCTGATCAAGGCCCGGGCAGATATCCATGCTGCCCGCAATACTGGCGAAACACCGCTGTTCAGTGCCGTCCAGCACGGACTTTTTTCAATCACAGAGTACCTGGTCGCCAGCGGAGCAAAAGTCAACATTACCGCCATGAACGGCCTGACGCCTTTACACATTGCCGCAGAGCGGGGCTTCCGGGACATCGCACAGGCCCTGATAACCAATGGCGCTGACCCCGGGGCTGTGGCTGATGACGGCTCGACGCCCCTGCATGTCGCCACCCGGCATGGGCAATTGAGTGTCCTGCAGGTTCTGCTGGCCCAGAACACGGCAAATACGTTCCTGATTACCACTGATCGTACGTCATGAATCAGCTGCTATAATAAACGTCGA
>NZ_JAHHPO010000871.1 GCF_024606365.1 Endozoicomonas sp. ONNA2 | reverse complement strand
GACTCTGCTCCCGTGTCACACCGTGTGCTTCGTGGTTCAAAGCTTTTGCTTCTGGGATTAATGGATAGATGCTTAATGTCTATCGTAAGAACAGAAAGCGGGGTCAAGTCTCGATGATATCGAGCAAGCTATTTTGGACGGCTGGGCAAGGCGGAATGACGAGTAATAGCAGGCCTGGTGCGAGGAATTCCAACGAAGATCCAGCTGTTCAAAATGGCTGCGCAGTTCATGGTTAGAAGGTGGAATTGGTATAAGGGTGGTGGATTGGTTGTATCGGCATCCGAAGCATCAGGCGGTTACGGATGAAGTATCTTGAAAGCCGTTGTCCGTAAAAGACAAGATAAAAGCTTTTACGGACAACGGTCAGCGGGCCTTTAATAATGTTGCCTCAAGCTCCAGTAATTCATGAATTACTGAGTCTGAATATCGAATGCCATTCTGCCGGAGGTCATCAGTGACAGGTTTGAGTGGCCCTGTGAGATTTTGTCTTCTGGCTTGAAGTAATAATGTCAAACTGCCAATGACTTTGAGGCCTCTTTTGAAGGACTCTTTGCGCCCTTTTTTTTCGTCAATCATGATGCAAGCGTTGAGCTGCATGGCAGCAATAATGGCTTGCGCGTCACCGTTATCCAGTAGGGTTTGTAATTGTTGCAGCAAAGGGTGATTGTCTGGCTGGTCGGCGATGGGCTTTATGGTGCCGCAATGGACAGCACTTTCAATGGCGTGGCAGGCTGGTTTTCCGGGTACTTTGCACTCATTGAGTACAGTGGCGGGTGCCATTAATACCAGATTCAGTTGCTTCAGATGATTAAGAACTGGCGTCTGGCCCAGGGCGATTAGTGGGCTGGCATCAGCAACGATGATTTTAGTCAAAGTGCTTTAACTCCTTTTCCAAGTCGCCGGGCTGGTAATCAGCAATGGGAATGTCAAGGCTTGATACCAGCTTCATAAAGTCTTCCAGGCATAGGTCGGCGAGTTGGGCTGATTTTGCCAGTGTTAATACCCCCGCTTCATACAAACTGATCGCAAGACCGGTGTGGACCCCTTTTTCCAGCAAGGTATTGGTGACGGGCACGCCGATCATAAGAGGTGCCCCGTAACGGGTAAATACGGCTAATTTGCCCGACTGGGCAACATCACTAAGTTCTTTGGACCTTTCTCTGAGTTCCCTTATGCCGAAAACTGCTGGTGTTGTATCAGTGCCCATGGTTTGTTCCTTGTGGGTAATAATTTTGTGTCCGAAGTGTGTACCTATTATAGATGAATAATTGGGGGGAAGACTCCCGCTTCCCGCCGCCCGCTTCCCGAAAAAGATAAGATGGAAGCCGTTGTCCGCATTCCGTAGTCCGTTTTTCGAAGAAGATAAGATAAAAGCTTTTACGGGTAGCGGGCAGCGGGAGGCGGCTTTTCAAAGCAATGGTTTTAATTTGATTTCTGATGAGAAAAGAGCGAAAACCAGGGTCAGGTCTTGATTCTTGACGAGTATTAACGGAGCCCGAGCCAGATCTTTTGTTTTTTTTAATCGACCATTTTTTTCAAAAG
Source organism: Endozoicomonas sp. ONNA2 (assembly GCF_024606365.1). Taxonomy (GTDB): domain Bacteria; phylum Pseudomonadota; class Gammaproteobacteria; order Pseudomonadales; family Endozoicomonadaceae; genus Endozoicomonas. The sequence continues at coordinate 215 of NZ_JAHHPO010000871.1, read as the reverse complement.
AATTTTTGTACAACAATGGTCACAAAGGGGTGGTTACTATTTCTCATAACACCGACTCTTCAGTCAACAAACCGGGGGTCAGGTCTTTAATCAAAACCGGGGGTCAAAAACCGGGGGTCAGGTCTTTAATCATGCATAACAAATGTCGTTTATGATGATAAAAAAGTTATTTGCATAATGAAAGACCTGACCTTGGCTTTCTTCTTTTCCTTTGT
>NZ_JAHHPO010000078.1 GCF_024606365.1 Endozoicomonas sp. ONNA2 | reverse complement strand
AGCCCCGCTATTCTCCTCAGAATCAGAAATTTTTAGCCTCAATTTCTCGCAATCCCGGCTACGGGCGCTATTCTCGGACAGTCTCCTGGTTCTGGCAGACATTCCCACGGACCGTGGGAACGAGGCCCTTGTATATGCATATCAGAGATTGACTGCAACAGAGTTTTTTCTGCTTGCATTAAAACCCCAATAAGATCCTGACTGTCAGCCGCAGCACTTTTTGTATTTTTTCCCGCTACCACACAGACAAGGATCATTTCGACCCGGTAGTTTTTCCAGTACTGTGGTTTTGGGTGTATCCTTCAATAGTTGCAAGGCAGAAGTATCCTCTACGGCTTCTTCATCCACCTGAATCTGACAAAACCAGCCATTATCCAAGAACTCTTGTTCCAGCTCAGCCCGGCGTTCTTCGGTCTGAACACAAAGAACAGCCGGGTTCTTTTCCGTTCCGAGACGCGCTTGTTTTTTACCGTCGAAAACCCGATAGGCCTGCTTATCGTCAATTTGAAGATTGGTTTGGGTATAAAATTTGCCCATTTGATCACCTGCCACGCCAGAAGGCTGTCCCGGAATAGGTTGACCGATTGCGATACATTGATCAAAAAATTCCTGACTCTTCGTCAAATAGCCCCTCTATTCTCCTCAGAATCAGAATTTTTATCCTCAATTTTCCACAGTACTCGCTATTCTCGGTCAGCCTCCCGGAAAAGTTGAACTCTCGGAACGAGAGTAAAAAAGAAATGCAAAACTGGATGAGTATACTGTAAGTGCCTGTTATTAGCCACCAGCCAAGCTTATAAATGCCATCTTCATCAATGCTAATCAGGCGATTTTTATAAACCGCCAATCGCCATTTTCTGACACTCCCCGCCCCATAACGGGCGAGGGTTTTTGGATCGCTCCAAGAACCTTCCTGCTTCAACACGCCTTCCCTGGACAATACCAGCTATGTAGTTCTCATCCAAAAACTCCAAAAGGCTGCCCGAGAATAGACTGCCCTACGCGGCAACTGCTCCTGCGTTGCTCTGGC
>NZ_JAHHPO010000870.1 GCF_024606365.1 Endozoicomonas sp. ONNA2 | reverse complement strand
AGGGAGCATAGCCTTAGCTATGTGACCGGAGTTGCAACGCAGCAGAGTGACTGTCAACTTAGTCAGAAAATATGATTTCATTTGGTTAACTACTTATGTACATGTCAAGTAGTTTGGCTCGGCTTCAGTAATGATTGCATATCCGCTCTTGATCAGATGTTGTGGGGTTTTTCAGGTCAGATAAATATAAGTCATATCGCTTCCTCTCAATAAACCATCTGTGGTTTACCTGCGTAAATGACACAAACGGGCTTTACATGGGGTGGATACGATGAACATTGGTAACAAATCAAGACTATTGGACAGGTCAATATCGTGACACAGGCAACCGGACAAAACGCTGCCCCGTTAGCAGTCACACCTCAGAGATGTAAGGCAGCACGACAATTCTGCACAATAATAATAAGAAGTTTCCGCTGTGATCAGCGAATAGTCAGGGGATGTAAGGGAATAATGATGCAGCAGGTGAAATCACTCTTTCTTCTTCTTATGGGGCTGGCTGTAACGGGTAGTAGCCGTGCTGCATGGGAAGTCAATATGACCGAAGGTGTCACGGCGGTCAGCCGGAATATCTACGGACTCCACATGACTATATTCATGATCTGTGTCGTGATCGGCCTGATTGTCTTTGGTGTCATGTTTTATTCTATTTTCAAACACCGAAAGTCCAAAGGTGCGGTAGCTCATCAGTTTCATGAAAGTACACTGATTGAGATTGTTTGGACATCCATTCCTTTTCTGATTCTGGTACTGATGGCTATTCCGGCGACCAAAACGCTGGTGGAAATCTACAATACTGACGAGGCTGATATTGATATCAAGATTACCGGCTACCAGTGGAAGTGGCAGTACGAGTATGTCGGAGAAGGTGTCTCTTTTTTTAGCAACCTCAGTACGCCACGGGAACAGATCCTTAATGTTCGGGACAAAAATCCAAATTATCTGCTGGAGGTGGATGAACCGCTGGTAGTTCCCGTAGATAAAAAGGTTCGATTTCTGGTGACTGCTGCTGACGTTATTCACTCCTGGTGGGTTCCTGCCCTGGCTGTAAAGCGTGACGCCATTCCCGGATTTATTAACGAAGCCTGGACTAATATCGAAGTGCCCGGTACCTACCGCGGGCAGTGTGCAGAATTGTGTGGTAAGGATCACGGTTACATGCCTATTGTTGTTGAGGCCAAGTCACAGGAAGACTACGAGGCTTGGCTGCAGGCAAAAAAAGATGCAGCAGGAAAAGAGCGTGAGCTGACCGACAAGACCTGGACTATGGCAGAGCTAATGGACAGGGGTGAGCAGACCTACAACAAGGTCTGTGCTGTATGTCATCAGCCCAACGGTACCGGCATGCCACCAATATTCCCTGCGCTGAAAGGCAGCCCAATGGCAACTGAAGCAGACCAGATTGGAGCGCATGTGGATATTGTTATGAACGGTAAGAAAGGTTCGGCAATGCAGGCCTTTGCCGGCCAGTTGAGTGAGGTTGACCTTGCGGCAGTTATTACCTACGAGCGAAATGCCTGGGGCAACGACACAGGGGAAATGGTGACTCCCAAAGAGATTGTGGAGTACAAGAAAACTGGCAAATATGTAGAAGATCCGGCCAAACAGTCCATGCCCGATAACCAGCAGGCGAGCCTGTAAGGAGAGTAGATATGACTTCGGTAACTGATACTGCTTCTTCACTAGATCAGGAGCATCATCACGGGCCTGCCAAAGGGTTGATGCGTTGGGTTCTGACAACCAATCACAAAGACATTGGCTCAATGTACCTCTGGTTCAGCTTCGTTATGTTTCTGACCGGCGGGGCTATGGCCATGATCATCCGGGCTGAGCTATTCCAGCCCGGACTGCAGATTGTTGAGCCGGCTTTTTTTAACCAGATGACCACAATGCACGGTTTGATCATGGTTTTTGGTGCTGTTATGCCAGCTTTTGTCGGGTTGGCTAACTGGATGATTCCCATGATGATCGGCGCGCCGGATATGGCCATGCCCCGGATGAATAACTGGAGCTTCTGGATTCTCCCCTTTGCAGCAGTGATGCTGGTGAGCACCTTATTTATGGAGGGCGGTGGTCCTAACTTCGGCTGGACCTTTTATGCACCGCTTTCAACAGACTATTCACCCCCTTCAACCACATTCTTTATCTTCGCAATCCACATGCTTGGGGTTTCTTCCATCATGGGGGCAATTAATATCATTGCCACCATCCTGAACCTCAGGGCTCCCGGGATGACCATGATGAAAATGCCCTTGTTTGTCTGGACCTGGCTGATCACTGCTTATCTGCTAATTGCGGTTATGCCGGTACTGGCAGGTGCAGTAACAATGATGTTGATGGACATCCATTTTGGAACCAGTTTCTTCAATGCCGGTGGTGGTGGTGATCCGGTTCTGTTCCAGCATATTTTCTGGTTCTTTGGGCATCCGGAAGTTTACATCATGATTCTGCCCTCCTTCGGGATTGTCTCAGCCATTATTCCGGCATTTGCCCGTAAACACCTGTTTGGTTATACCTCCATGGTGTACGCCACCGCCAGCATCGCTTTTTTGTCGTTTATTGTCTGGGCCCATCATATGTTCACAGTTGGTATACCGCTGATTGGTGAGCTGTTCTTTATGTACGCCACCATGTTGATTGCTGTACCCACCGGGGTGAAGGTATTTAACTGGGTGACCACCATGTTCCGAGGCTCCATGACTTTTGAGACACCAATGCTGTTTTCCACCGCGTTTGTGGTGCTCTTTACCATTGGTGGTTTCTCCGGGTTGATGCTGTCAATCGCCCCTGCTGACTTCCAATACCACGACACCTATTTTGTGGTGGCTCATTTCCACTATGTTCTGGTGCCGGGAGCGATCTTTGCTATTTTTGCTGCTTGTTACTACTGGCTGCCCAAGTGGACTGGTCATATGTATGACGAGCCACTGGCCAAGGTGCATTTCTGGATGTCCTTTATTGGGATGAACCTGACGTTCTTTCCAATGCACTTTGTCGGGCTGGCTGGCATGCCCCGAAGGATTCCTGACTACGCACTGCAGTTTGCCAACTTCAATGAAATATCCAGTGTTGGCGGTTTTATGTTTGGAACTACGCAACTGCTATTCCTCTTTATTGTGATCAAATGCATCAGGAGTGGAGCAAAAGCGGAGGCCAAGCCCTGGGAAGGTGCTGAAGGATTAGAATGGAGTGTGCCATCACCAGCACCCTATCACACTTTCACCACTCCACCGGATGTGAAGTAAACGACAGGAGTCAATATGAGCGAAGAAGATAGAGAAAAGCCCGAGGTTATTGAGCAATCAACTCGCCGTACTGTCATTCGCTCCATAATCGTAGCTTGTGGTATGTTCGCTTTTGGTTTTGCCATGGTGCCACTGTACAACGTGTTCTGTCAGGTGACTGGTCTGAATGGCAAAACAGACCCTGACCCATATATGTACAAGGCTGCAGAAGCCAAGGTGGATACCAGTCGTGATATCAAGGTGCAGTTCGTAGCCACTAAAAATGCAGGTATGAGTTGGGATTTTTATCCTAGTACCCCCCAAGTGACCGTACATCCCGGCGAACCGGGTCTGCTCAACTTCGTTGCGAAAAACCCTACCGGTAAAACCATCGTGGGCCAGGCCATTCCCAGTGTGACACCATTTGAAGCAACCAATTTTTTGCATAAGGTCGAATGTTTTTGTTTTACCACTCAGACCCTGCAGCCGTGGGAAGAAAAGGTGATGCCATTGCGCATTATTGTCGATCAGGAGCTGCCAAAGCATATAAAAAAGCTAACCTTGTCTTACACGTTGTTTGATGTAACCCATTTGAACTGAATTTCTGTGTTTTGTTTATTCAGAGACTGCTATTAAAATTACTCGGGAGAAAAGGCGTACTCCCTGTCAGATCAGGAGAGGTGAGATAAAACATTATGGCTACCGAAGGTACCTACTACGTTCCGGCCCAGAGTAAATGGCCAATCATTGCATCTATTGGACTTTTTCTGACCCTTCTTGGGGCCGGCATGATGATGAATGATATGAGCGCCGGTGTTAAGAACTCTAGTGCACACTATGTATTTTACGCCGGTGGCCTGATTATGGCCTGGATGCTGTTTGGCTGGTTCGGCAATGTCATTCAGGAGTCCCGCGCCGGGCTATACAGTGCCCAGATGGACCGAACATTTCGCTGGGGAATGTTCTGGTTTATTTTTTCTGAAATCATGTTTTTCGCCGCACTGTTCGGGACCCTGTTCTACGTTCGGGTTCTGGCCGTCCCCTGGCTCGCCGGTGAGGGTGAAGGGGCCATGACTCACGAAATGCTCTGGCCGGACTTTGCCGCAAGCTGGCCGCTGATGGTGAATCCGGACAATGACCTTTTTGTTGGCGCCGCCGATGTGGTCGATCCCTTTCACTTGCCACTGTTGAATACGCTTTTATTGGTAGCTTCCAGTATCACATTGACACTGGCGCATCACGCATTGCGTGCTAATGAACGCTACAAGATAAAATTGTGGTTGATTCTGACGCTGGTTCTTGGCACCGCATTCTTATTTTTCCAGGTAGAAGAATACATTGAAGCCTACAACGAACTTGGGTTGACCTTGAGTGCTGGCATTTATGGCTCCACTTTCTTCCTGTTGACCGGTTTTCACGGTGCTCATGTAACGCTGGGAGCCATTATGCTGGCAGTAATGCTGGTGCGAGTTTATCAGGGGCATTTTGAGGCGGATAACCACTTTGCCTTTGAAGCCGCCAGCTGGTATTGGCACTTTGTGGATGTGGTATGGGTTGGACTGTTTATTTTTGTTTACCTGATTTAATTATCGATACAACCAGGGTGCCTGGCTTTGGATATCGCCATGGAGCCAGGCAGCGACAATAATCATCATAATCAAAACAGTCAGACCGATGCGAATTTTCAGGGAGTTCAGTAGTTTGGGCGAACTCTTTTTCTCGGTCAGCAAAAAATAAAAACCGGTGCCCAGACTGATAACTACGGCAATAAAAAGAACAACAACGACGAGTTTTATCCACATATTCCTGGCTCAAGAAAGTTATCCACAAGGCAAATTCCTGAGATGAACTCAGTTTTTTTCCGCACTTTCTGGGACACAATAGCATAGAAAGACTGTTCACTTGATGTTTGGATTCAGATTGAAGTTGACCCTGTTAGTGATTGCCACCCTGCCAGTGCTGGTGAGTCTCGGCTTCTGGCAGCTGTCACGCTACGAGCAGAAATTGCTGCTGGAACAGGCTTATGAATCTCGCCATGCTCTTGAACCGCTGACGCTTCCCAAGGTTCAACATCACCAGGACCCTGTGTACCTGCCTTTCACTGTGAGTGGCCGGTATGACCCGGATCGATACTTTCTTCTGGATAATCAGGTGTTTCAGGGTGAGGCCGGGTATGAGCTGTTCATGCCGTTCCTGAGTGATCATGGCGTATGGTTGCTGATTGACCGAGGTTGGATCGCTGCTGGTGATCGGGAATTGTTGCCAGAGGTGATCACAGACCCGGGGCATCTGATACTGTCCGGGTTTGCGTATAAGCCACAGGGCAAACCGTTTTTACTCGCGGAAGATATCTGGGAAGAAGGCTGGCCGAAACGCATCCAGGCGTTGGACCCAATGAAAATATCGGAAGCCATAGAGAGCGTGATGCCAGATTTTTTCATGGTGCTCAAGGCAGGTCAGCCCGGTGCTGAGCAGATGCGCCCGATGGTGATTAATCTGAAGTCAGAGAAGCACTTGGGCTACGCCTTTCAATGGTTTGCCATGGCACTGGTCCTGTTGTTGCTGTATGGGTTCCAGATGATTCGCGCAAGTAAGAACAAGCATAACGTGTGAGGTGCTCATGACAACAAACAATAACAACCGGCTGCCGCTTGCCCTTGTCATTCTGATTCCGGCCATTGCCATGGGGTTGGCCTGGGTTATGTACTTTACCGGGGTATGGATACCTGAAGGAAGGACCAATAAAGGCGAGCTTTTATTACCACCGGCCCAGTTTTCCCAACTGCATCTTCAGGATGGCGAAAAGCGTGTAGACGCAACAGAAACAGAGGGTCTCTGGCGAGTGGTGGTGTTTGGCAGTGCCCGTTGTGAAGAGTCTGAGTGCGTGGCAAGCCTTTATAAAACCCGTCAGGTGCACATTGCGTTGGGAAAGGAGTCTGAGCGGGTGACCCGATTTTACATTGCTCCGGAAAAACCGGTGCCGTCTTCAGAACTTGAAACCGAGCATCCGGGAATTTACTGGCTGAACGCGGATAAAAACCATGTGCAAACAGCACTCGGTCTGAAACATTGGCCAGAAAACCGTATTTTTATTATTGATCCGCTGGGTAATCTGATCATGGGTTATCAGGTTGATCAGCCCGGTGGTGATGTGCTGAAAGATCTGCAAAAACTGCTGAAAGCGTCCAACATCGGTTAATGGGTACTCAATGATTATTGAATCATTGTTTTTAGTTTTTGGATAAAAAAAGGGTTGGTAATGGGTAGTCAACTCACTGGAACGGTGATGAAGAAAAAAGGATTTTATCTGGCTCTGATCGCAACGTTGCTGGCAAGTATCGTAGTTGGTGTAGGTGCCTATACGAGGCTGGTGCATGCCGGACTGGGTTGTCCTGACTGGCCGGGCTGTTATGGTTTTCTGACCGTGCCGGATACTCGCCAGGAGATTGCTCATGCCGAGTCACTCTTTCCGGATGCTCCGGTTGAAGTTGATAAGGGCTGGGCTGAGATGATCCACCGTTATGTGGCCGGTACCCTGATGCTGCTGGTGTTGATGATTGTAATTCAGGCAGTCAGAAACCGGCGTGAGCCGGGTCAACCGTTCAAGTTACCCATTCTGATTCTGGCATTGATTACCCTGCAAGCTGCTTTTGGTATGTGGACCGTTACGCTGAAGCTGTGGCCCCAGGTTGTTACTGCTCATTTGCTGGGCGGTTTTGCCACCTTCAGTTTGTTGTTTCTCTTAACCTTGCGGTTGTCCGCAGTGCATCAGGAAAAGGTGCCAAATAAACCGTTCTTATTACTTAAATGTCTGGGGGTATTCAGTTTGGTACTGTTGGTTGGCCAAATCAGTCTCGGCGGTTGGACCAGCTCTAACTATGCAGCCCTTGCCTGTCCTGATCTGCCCATGTGTCAGGGGCAATGGTTGCCACCCATGAATTTTGCCGAGGGATTCGATGTCGGGCAGGATATTGGTCCCAACTATCTGGGGGGGCAGCTGCATGCTGAAGCCAGGACCGCCATACATTTTGCCCACAGGGCCGGGGCAATACTGATAGTGATATTACTGACGTTGCAAATGTTTATTGCGCTCAAGGTATCGTTCATGGTGGGTGGTTCTGTTGGGTCAATGGTTCGAAAACTGATGCTGCTGGTTATGATTATGCTGACGATCCAGGTGGGTCTTGGCCTGAGCAATATCATCTGGAGCCTGCCGTTGAGTATTGCTGTAGCCCATAATCTGGGGGGTGCCCTGTTGTTGTTATCACTGGTGGCCTATAACTACTTCTTATTCGGAGGTGGTTTCGTGAAAAGCAGTTCGAACAACAGTATGCAGAAAAGGGAGGCGGAAGCATGAGTCAAAGTAATGTACTAACAGCACGGAGTGCCCACTGGCGGGATTATCTTGAGCTGACCAAACCCAAAGTTGTCGCACTGATGATCTTAACGTCGGTTATTGGTATGTATCTCGCCACACCCGGCTGGGTGCCTCTGGATATTCTGTTCTTTGGTAACCTGGGCATTGCCCTGTGTGCCGGTGCCGCAGCGGTGATTAACCATGTGGTTGACCGACAGATTGATACAGTAATGGCGAGAACCCAAAAGCGACCGGTGGCCACCGGTCGGGTTGAACCGCTCCAGGCGGTCATTTTCGCCTTTATCATTGGTTCACTGGGAATGGCCATACTGTTCGTGCTGGTTAACCCCCTCACAGCCTGGTTAACGTTTGCCTCCCTGATGGGCTATGCGGTGGTTTACACGCTGATTCTGAAACGGGCAACGCCACAGAATATTGTCATTGGTGGTTTGGCCGGGGCGGCTCCGCCCCTGCTCGGCTGGACTGCTGTGACCGGACACTTTGAGGGCCATGGCCTTTTACTGGTACTGATTATTTTTGCCTGGACGCCTCCTCATTTCTGGGCTTTGGCGATCCATCGCAAGGAGGAGTACGCCAAAGCGGATGTGCCCATGTTGCCAGTTACCCATGGAGAGGCATATACCAAACTTCATATTCTGCTCTACACCATAATCATGTGTCTGGTCACCTTGCTGCCATTCCTTACCGGTATGAGTGGAGGTATCTATTTGGTGGGGGCAACCATTCTGGGTGCACGCTTTCTGTATTGGTCAGTTGCCCTGCTTCGTGACAGCAGACCTGACGCTGCCATCAAGACCTTCAGGTTTTCAATTACCTATTTGATGCTGCTATTTGTCGTGTTACTGGTTGACCACTATTCATTTTATCTCTGGGTGTAAGGAGTACCTGTGGACACAAAAAGGAGTAAAGGGGTGAAAAAGACGGTCACTATCTTACTGGCCGCCGTGGCTGTTGTACTGGGGATGACGGCGAATAAATTCATCAACAAGCCTGCGTTATCCAAAGAACAGCTGCAACAGATGGGGGCGGTGGTGTTTGAAACACCCAGGGCGTTCACCATGGACGGACTGGTTGACCATAACGGCCAGCCATTTGTCGCAGAAAACCTTAAGGGTCGCTGGAGTCTGGTCTATTTTGGCTTCACCTTCTGCCCCGATATCTGCCCGGCAACGCTCAGTCAATTAAACAAACTGGACGCACTGCTCAAGGAGAAGTCGCCGAGTCTGGCTAAAGAGATGCAGTACCTGATGGTGACGGTGGACCCACGAAGAGACACCCCTGAAAAGCTGAAAGGCTATGTGCCCTACTTTAATAAGGACTTCACTGGCGTAACCGGAGAAATCGCCAGTGTTTATAACCTGGCGGTTCAGATGAACGTCCCGTTTACCCCGGTGGTTGAACCTGAGGATGAGTTTTATTTGGTGGATCACGGTGCCAACCTGGCCTTGATTAATCCGCAAGGACACTATCATGGGTTTATACGTCCACCATTGGAGCCCGAAAAGCTCAGGACAGCGCTATTAAGTATTGACAAGCGTCATTGAGTCTTAATTTTCTGATTTTAAAGCCAGCGAATGCTGGCTTTAACCTGAATACATGTCCAAGCTTGCATTTAGCAGCCTCAATCATTTCTGATAACTCTTAGAGACTACCTTGAAAGTCTACCAGCATCTCGACAACTGCTTGCTTCAGGGGAAATAACTCCATGTTGATTATTTGGGCAGTAATCGTTTGAATGGTATCGGGAAGAGCTGGATCATCGGGTTTGGCAAGACTTAAGGATCCCCTCAAATTATCAAGACAAGCAGTATTGCAGATTCTTTTTGCTTTTACCGAATCAACCTCTTTCAGGATTTTGGATGCAAGCGTCTCAATGTCAAGATATGCACGATAATCGTTGTTCAGCTCAATAGCCCAATGAATATCATCGTTATCAATGGCTCTTTTTATGAGTGTATCCACAGCCTTCTGGCTCCAACATCGGCTGCTTGCCAGCTGTTCTTGACAGGCTTCTTTGGCAAAACGATAAACGTCTTGAAAATATTGATTGGATTTGCTTGCCAGCTTTTCCAGAATCATGATGTTTGCCGCTTTGGTGTCTTGTTCGCTGGAAAAAAAAGGGAGTATCAGTTCAAGCAGAGAACGCTTATTTTGATCGATAGCCTTAACAATCGCTTCTTTGAGTTTCGCAGGGTCTATTGTTGCCTGGTGGCGGGCCTTTAGTTCACCTGCCCACTCCAAACCTTCACGACTAATAGTGCTGACTGCCTTTGACATCGCGGCATCAACGGCAGTTTGATTCATGACACCGTGACTTAGCAATGTGCTGATAAAGCCCATGTAATTGACAAAAAATCTGCGAGAACTCTGATCAAGAAGCTTTGGGGAGACATCTTGCGGCTGCGTTGCCACGGTTTTTAAAATGTAACACAGGGTGAACTGACAAGCCCCGTCATCTTTATTGTAGAGACTCAAGATGCTTTGTACAGTTTGGCTCATTTCATCATCATAAGTTTTTTGCAGTTGCTCCTTCAGTTGCGAAAAGTTCAGGGAGAATTCATATTGATCTTTCATTGCTTTTGCGTCATCGAATCTACCTTCTGAAACAAGATAATCAAACGCCTCTTTGAGTGCGGTTTTATTTGGTATTTTTGATTCAACCAGTCGGTTGACCAATATATAGTTTACATAGCGTTCTTTTTTTAATACTTCGTGCAAAAAGTCGGAAACAATCGTTTTAGAGGCATCATCGTTAGTTATTAATTCCAATGCTAACTGAATTTTATTATTGGCACATACCGTATCAGACAAACGACCGGGTGATGGTGGTAATGCTTGCCACAACACTTCCTTTAATTGAGCTGCACTGAGGGTGAGTCCGTATCGGCTTTTCAGTTGCCATATTGCAGGAAAGTTATTTGACTTTATCGCCTCGTCCATTAGAGGCTTTATAGCATCCAAAGTCAGCGGGTCACAGTGTACCGATCTTTCTACAGCCGAGAGCGTTGGGTCTTTGGTTTTGGGTCTGTCACAGTAATCAAAATGTAATGATCCTGTTACCCGAAAATTCTTCGGATTATTCTCAATTACTTTCGTTTTACAGACGGCACAAGTAGCAGCGTATGGAAGACTAACGTCCAGATCAGCCAATTTTCGGCAATGCTCATGCCAATTCCCGGAACATTTTTTATGCATCATGTGTCTGCATGGAGACAAGATTACTATATGTTCATGATAGAAGCCGTGAATGTTGTTAAAATCAGGGTTTTCATCAAGATCGTTCAGACAAACCGAACACATGTATTTTCCTGAATTACACATTGAGCGATATGAAACATTCATTATCTACACCGTCAATTTTATAAGTCAGGTTTTAATGTAGTTAGCGAATCATTCCGGATCAAGATTATTATTTACCATATCAAGAACAAAGAAATAGAGTATACATTCAACTGCTGCCGGAGATCAGTCTGACTAAAGTACTTAGTCTTTACACACTAAGCACATCTCACATAGTTGTTAAATAATGTGATATCAAGAGCCCTGAATTCAGGAGCTTTAATTGCAAACTGGCTTTTCTTATGGATCAAATCCAAGAATTGGCGTGATCAGGATTTCAAAAAGCTTAACCCGTGTATTCTGAACCTTGATGATTGGTCGTTGGAATGCTTTGTTTAAAGGAATTGCTGCCGGGAAGGAATTGGTATTAGTAGCCAGCCCTGTCGCGTATACGACCTTGGGCTGATTTCTGTATTGTGCATTCCCGGACTCAGGTTACGTTCTTTTTATCAAACGGGTGATTATAAACAGTAAAAAACTGGCCACAACCACTGAAGGCGCGGCAGGTGTGTCCAGATACCATGAAGCGGCCAAGCCTTTGGACACACCAAGGATGCCAAGCAACGCTGAAACAACAACCATCTGTTCTGGTGTACGTGACAGCCGCTGGGCGGTCGCTGCCGGAATAATCATCAGGGAAGTAATCAGCAGGACACCGACAATCTTCATGGCTACAGCGATCACCAGAGCCATTAACAGGGTGAGGGTCAGCCTGAGTTTCCTGACCGGAATGCCCTCCACCTGGGCCAGCTCGGCATGAACAGACATGGATAACAGCGGCTTCCAGAGCCATGCCAGTGTCACCACAACCAGCGCACCGCCTGCGTAAATCCAGTAAAGGTCTGAGAGGCCGGTTGCCAGCAGGTCCCCAAACAGATAAGACATCAGATCCACCCGAATCTTATCCGCAAAACTGACCGCCACCAGGCCAATGGATAACGAGCTGTGGGCCAGGATTCCCAGCAGGGTGTCGGTAGCCATTCGTTGTTTTTCCTGGAAACTGACCAGAATAGCGGCAACCATCAGTGAACAGGCGATAACCGCCAGGTTGATGTTGATATCCAGTATCAGCCCCAGCGAAACACCCAGTAGCGCAGAGTGCGAGAGGGTATCCCCAAAATAGGCCATGCGTCTCCAGACCACAAAGCAGCCCAGTGGTGCTGCCAGAAGCGCCACGCCATAGCCTGCCAGCAGGGCATGCAGGAGTATATCTGGCATCATTATTTTCCTTCAGATACAGGGCCTTGTGGCTTAAGAATATGGCCGTCTACACCGTGGTGATCGTGATGATGAGTATATACCGCCAGTTCGTCCGACTCACCACCAAACAGGCGAAGGTATTCCGGGTGCTGCTTGACCTGGTGAGGATGGCCAGAGCAGCAGATGTGTTGATTGATGCAAATGACCTTGTCGGTGGATGCCATAACCAGATGGAGGTCGTGGGACACCATCAAAACAGCACAGTGCTCCCGGTTTCTGGATGCATTGCGAATATCCGTAATCAGTTGATAAAGCTCCTTTTGCCCGGTGACATCAACCCCCTGCACCGGTTCATCCAGCACCAGCAGGTGTGGTTTATGCAGCAGTGCCCGGGCCAACAGGACTCTTTGCAGCTCACCGCCCGACAGGGATTGCAAGGGTGAATGGCGTACATGACTGACGCCGGTTCGCCCAAGGGCATCGGGAACGGCGGTCAACCGGCAGCCGGTCAGCTCCAGGAACCGGTTGACCGTCAACGGCATGGAGTCATCAATATGAAGCTTTTGCGGCATGTAGCCAATGCGCAGCCCCTTTCTTATCAGGCGTTGCCCTGAAGAGGGTGCCTGGAGCCCAAGAGCTACACGGACAAGGGTGGTTTTACCGGCACCGTTTGGGCCTATCAGGGTGACGATTTCACCGGGGTTTACCTGCAGATTGATCCCGGTCAGTACTTCTTTGTTCTGGAACTTCATCCAGACATTACTCAACTCTATTAATGGTTGATTCATAAAGTGTAATTATTCAATTCGTTTTGCAGTTAGTGCACAAACCAGCCAACTCGATCGAGGTGTCGGAAATGGTAAAGCCGTGCTCATCAGTACAGGCTTTGAGCGATTGATTAATGGCTGGATCTTCAATTTCCATGGTGGTCCGGCATCGGGTGCAGATAAGAAAACAGCTACTATGTGGCCTGTTCGGGTGGCTGCAGCCAATGTAGGCATTAATGGATGACAAGCGATGGACCAGGCCTTGCTCCCGGAGAAAATCCAACGCCCTGTAGACGGTGGGGGGCTGAGCGGGTTTGGATTCCCCTTGTGTCAATTCTGCCAGTATTTCATAGGCTCCCACCGGGCAATGGCTCTGCCAGATCAGCTCTAGCACTCTCTCTCTGAGGGGCGTCAGACGAATGTTGCGGTTCCGGCAAAGTACACGGGCTTGATTCAAGGCATCTTTGATGCAGTGCTGATGGTTATGCTCTGTGTATGGATTAAAGCAAGACATGATCGGATCAAATAAAATGATGGACGTTATAATATAACGCCTTTACGGAATTTCATAGTTACAAAAAGAAAATTAAAAACCAAGTGGGACTATTTACTCAATTGACAAACAAAAAAATGGATTGATTAATCAAAATTCAAACAAATCTGGTTTGCTGAAAGGAGTAACAATGGAAGCAATGAATTACCGTTCAACAGGCAATAATACAAGTAAATTCTTACAATCGCCTGATTCAGATAAAAAAGAACCTGATTGAGATTAATGTCGGTGTTTAACGGTGCAGGCAAGATCAAAATATTCTGTTGCACCTGGAAAAAATGACTTGGTGAAGACTGTAAAAAAATCGCTTGATAACATCATTTCAAGCATCAGAAGCTTTATAGAAACTGACCAGTGTATTAATAGATCAAACATAGAGTTGCTCTTATTAATATGCAAGCATTACCGTCTTTCGAAAAAAATCTTCCAAAAGACTATTGGACGATTCATTCAGATTTTGTAATGTTGTTGCAAAGTAAGTGCTCAAAAACTACTGGTAAAACAATCGTCCACAATACCAATGGCGTTCT
>NZ_JAHHPO010000869.1 GCF_024606365.1 Endozoicomonas sp. ONNA2 | reverse complement strand
GAACTCCTTACACATTGCCCAGTGTGATTTTTAGACCAGGTGTTCAACTGCGTCCAATTTTCCAAGCTTTTTGCGCATGGATTCGCCTTTGAGTTAAATCCGGTGGGCATTGTGCATAAGCTGGTCAAGAATGGCGTCGGCCAGAGTTTCATCACCAATGCTGGCATGCCACTTCCGGGTGGGCAATTGACTGGTAACCAACGTGGAACTTTGCTCGTGCCTGTCATCCATGACTTCCAGCAGATCGTTCCTTTGTTGCTGCGTCAGTGGTTCCAGGCCCCAGTCGTCCAGAATCAGCAAGTCTACTTTTGCCAGTTGTTTCAACTGCCTGCTGTAGCTGCCATCACCGTGGGCAAGGATCAGTTCATCCAGTAGTCTGGACATCCGATAGTACCGGACACTGTAGCCTTTCAGACAAGCCATGTGCCCAAGGGCGCAGGCCAGGTAGCTCTTACCGGAACTACAAGGTCCGGTGATCAACAGGTTCCTGTACCGGTCAAGCCAGCCTCCTCCAGACAGGCTGGCCATCTGGTTCTGTTTGAGACCTCTGGGGTGTTCATAGTCAATGTCGTGTATTCGGGCAACCAGTTTAAACCGGGCGCTTCTGAGCAGCCGAGCCAGACGTTTATTGTTTCGCTCTGTTTCTTCCTGCTCAGTAAGCAACGCCAGTCGTTCTTCAAAGCTAAGGCTACTGTAGGTGCCCGGCTGATCCAGCTGTTGATTGAGGGCATCTGCCATTCCGGTCAGTCGCAGTGACCTAAGGCGAGCCAGTGTTTCATTGATCATGTTCGCCTCCAGTTATTGATAGCAAATAGCGCCACGAATATTTTCGTGATCATCATGCAAGGGGCCTGTCGTTTTTTTTAACTGTGGCTCCAATGGCATCAGGTCTTTGCCTGACTGGAGGATTGATCGGACATTTTTTAACCGATAACCCCCGATGTTCCTGGCATGGGCGCAGGCGTTGTTGAGGCGTTGTTGAGTCGTTCAGTTCCATATTCCCGCTGCAGGTTTAGCAGCCCCAGTGAAGCTCGATAGGCTTGTTCAGGATGCTCCTTGCTATCCAGCAGTGATTGAATAAAACAATAGACTTACTGACCAATGTCGTTAGTCCAGTTAAGTAAACGCTCAGGCGTCCAATCCTGATGGTGACGATGTCGTTCCGGCATATGAACTGCTAACGTCGTAAATCCACGTGTGTGCTTGCGAGCGTGGCTGGCCACCACTTTACCGTTAGCGTAGATCGTGACGCAGTGCTCAGTCGCCTGTACTTCTACTTCCTGCCTGGCAAGCTGATGGGGAACCGAGTAGGCGTGCCCCTTGCAGATAATATAATAATCCACATTCACCCGGGCCTTGATAAACTCAGCGAACACAAAAGGTTGCTTTGTCAGTGGCTTAAGGGCTGATTCATCCAGTTGTTCAAACGCACTACGTCGCGTTCCTGGCAACTGCTTAAAGGGCTTCAGGTTCAGTTCGATTAACAGCTCACGTATCCGCAGGTTCAGCTCTGCCAGGGTAAAGAACATTTCATGACGAAGCCTGGCCAGTATCCACCGCTCCACTACCTGTACACCGACTTCTGCTTTGGCCTTGTCTTTGGGTTTGTAGGGACGTGCCAGAATGACTGCCACCTGGTAGTGACAAGCCAGGTGCTGGTATGACGGGTTGAGATCCGGCTCGTACCGAAAGGCCTTGATAACTGCGCACTTTGGGTTGTCTGGCACAACAATTTCCGGCACCCCACCAAAGAACTCAAAGGCCCGTTCATGAGACCCCAGCCAGTCCTCTGTTTTTTGTGACAGAGTCGCTTCAGCGTAGGTATAGTTGGAAGCTCCCAGCACAGCCACAAATATTTGGGCATTGTGGGCAATTTCGCCGGTGTCCGGGTTGATGATTGGCATGGTTGGCCCGGCATAATCAACAAATAACTTTTCACCTGCATTGTTCAGCTGTCGTATAGATCGTTTTTGACAACCACCCCATGATGGTAACGGTGACAGTACTGGGCATAGCTGTAGGCATTGAGGGGGTGAGCCTGACAGTATTCTTCCCAGAGTCGTTGTTTGGTCACTTCCTTGCGCTTCAGTTCCTGATGCACCTCAGCCCAGTCAGGATCAATCAACCCTTTTCGATTGGCTATCGAGGCATCGGGAAACAGCACCTGAATAAGCTCAAGCTCAGATATATCCTCTGCCAGGGGCCAGCTTAATTCCGATTCCTGAAAGGCCTTAACGTAGTTGGATACCGTCCCCACACTGACTCGTACACTGTGGGAAATTTGTCGGAAGCTGAGTTGGCTGCCAAACCGCATCCGGAGTATTTCTAGTAGCTTACGCATGGTAATCCTGTTTTCTGTCATGGCCGGTTCCCTCTCTTGGTACAGATAAGAACGGCCGTAAGTGCTCAAAAACTACTGGTAAAACAATCGTCCACAATACCAATGGCGTTCT
>NZ_JAHHPO010000868.1 GCF_024606365.1 Endozoicomonas sp. ONNA2 | reverse complement strand
CCATATTGGCCACTGAATTTTGTTCGGCCTATTACCGACGTGTAAGCCGGGTTGATTCTGGTCAGACCGACGCCTTCACGGTAAGCAAGACTGACCAGTGTCTTATGAATTTGGTCGTATGTCAGTCCGGACAGCATCCGGGCATAACGGGCTGAGTGACTCTTTTCCAGCTCGTCTTTCTTTTTTCGGAATGACAGGTGTTCCATCACCAGCGGTACTCCAGCCTGTTTTGCCAGTTCAACCACTTGTTTGCAGGCATCACCGCCTGACGTTGCTCTGAGGTTTTGCCAAAGGTGTGACAGGGAATGGTCCATTTATTCAGCGGGTTACCATGGCGGTCAATCAACGCCAGGGCCAGGTGGTCGGCATTGATATCAAGACCCATCGCACCAGCTTCCGGGCAGGTACACGGGTGCCCCCGTAACGCTGCCGTTGTCACCAGCAACCTCCACCCCTTCTCATCGCGGGCAAACCGAAAGGACAGTGCCTGACCATAGTGTTTATAAAGGTCACCAAACTGAGCCCGACCTGCCTTCAAGCCCAACGTCTGCCGTCGCTGGTTGTGGTTGTGTTGAAGTGCTGCATTGATCGTGTCGCCGCCATAGGCAAAGTGAATATTGGTTAACTCAAGGTATTGTCCATGCTCACCAACCAGAGCATCCGGTACTCTCAAACGAGCAGACACGGCGACGTCTTTGGCTTGAGTCAGGGCACACAGCAGGCAGCCATGGGACTCGTCTTTACTACCCACGATAAAAAACTGTAATTGTCGGGCATCCTGCCAGTCCTGTTGCCATTCGCCATGGCCAGAATAGCCGTTTTTCACCAGGTGGAACTGTTTTTTAAACAGGACTTTGGAGCCGAAGCAGATAGCCGGATCATTGTTTTCCAACCTCTGCTTTATACCAAGCAGGCGTACCTTTAAGGTTGACAGTCGTCGTTTAGACTGGTGCAGGCCAAAGCGCAGTTGAGCACGTTTTTGAGGATTGTCTTCTTTGTTCAGTGCTTTTGTCTGTTTCTTTATGTGCTGATGCTTTACCTTGATACGACGCTGGTAACTGTCTTCAGTGTTTGCCAGGTTGGACATGACTGAGCGAATCTTACCCTCAAGGCTGGCTTTCGCTGCATTGAAGTACCGGTCAGGAATCCGGTAGCGGGCAATAGTCTTGTTTTTCAGGGAAGCCAGTGATTGCCCCTTACGCCACTGGACATATAACCCACGTTCGATGGACGACATCAGCGCGGCGATAGCAGACAGGGCGGCATTCTGGGCAGCGGAGATGTTCAGACGGGTCTGGAAGGTCAGTGACAGGGTGTC
>NZ_JAHHPO010000867.1 GCF_024606365.1 Endozoicomonas sp. ONNA2 | reverse complement strand
TCTGTGGCAACCCTCTGGTTACAGAGGTTATGCATTTATTATACGAATTCAGGTTGTCGTGATTTCTGACGAGGCGCACCGAAGCCAGTATGGCCTTAAGGCGGTATTAACCAAAGAAGGCCAGTACAAGTTTGGCTATGCCAGGCATATGCGGGACGCTTTGAAGAATGCCTCGTTTATTGGCTTTACCGGCACGCCCATCTCCCGGGAGGACAAAGATACCCGCTCGGTGTTTGGGGAGTATGTCTCCATTTACGATATTCAGGATGCCGTTGAGGATGGTGCGACGGTGCCCATCTATTATGAATCCCGCCTGGCCAAGCTGGATTTGAACCACGCTGAAATCCAGCAACTCTCTGAGCAGGTGGATGAGGTGGTGGAAAATGAGGAAGATATCAACCTACGGGAAAAGACCAAGGGCGAGTGGAGCCGGTTAGAGAAGCTGGTGGGTGCCACGCCCCGGTTGAAACAGGTGGCGGCCGACCTGGTGGCGCACTTTGAGTCTCGCAATGAGAGCATGGATGGCAAGGCGATGATTGTCGGGATGAGCCGGGATATCTGTGCCCATCTTTATAACGAGATTGTGGAGCTGCGCCCACAATGGCACGACCCTGATCCGGAAAAAGGCGTGATCAAGATTGTGATGACCGGTTCCGCCTCGGATAAGCCCCTGTTGCAGCCCCATATCTACAGCAAGAAGACCAAGAAACAGCTGGAGAAACGCTTTAAGGATGTGAACGATCCGATGAAGCTGGTGATTGTGCGGGATATGTGGCTGACCGGTTTTGATGCGCCCTGCTGCCACACCATGTATGTGGACAAGCCCATGAAGGGCCATAACCTGATGCAGGCCATTGCCCGGGTGAACCGGGTGTTTAAAAACAAGCCCGGCGGGCTGGTGGTGGATTACATCGGTATTGCCAATGAGCTGAAGGATGCGCTGAAAGATTATACCGATGCCCGTGGCAAGGGTGAGCCGACCCTGCGATCAGAAGAAGCCTG
Organism: Endozoicomonas sp. ONNA2; assembly: GCF_024606365.1. GTDB lineage: Bacteria > Pseudomonadota > Gammaproteobacteria > Pseudomonadales > Endozoicomonadaceae > Endozoicomonas. The sequence goes on along the minus strand of NZ_JAHHPO010000867.1, from coordinate 1,046 downwards.
TGCGGTGCTCGCGGAAAAGATGGATGCACTGCGTGGATTGTTTGCTAAAACGCCACAGGGTACAGGACTGGATATCAGCGGCTTTGAAACCCGGGCCAGAGAATTACTGGTGCCAGCGGCCAACTATGTGCTGAGTTTGAAAGATGGCAAGAAGCGGCTGATGGATTTGGTGCTGGCAGCTAATAAGGCCTACTCCCTGTGTAGCACACTGGATGAAGCGAAAGAGCTGCGGCTTGAGCTGGCGTTTTTCTCGGCAGTGAAGGCGGCCATTAATAAATTCACCACAGTGGATAAAAAGCGTAGCCGGGAGGAACAGCAATCTGCCCTGAAGCAGATTCTGGATAATGCCATTGTGGCGGAAGGCGTGGCGGATGTGTTTGCACTGTGCGGACTGGAGAAACCCAATATAGGGCTGTTGTCCGATGAATTTCTGGATGATGTACGGCGAATGCCTCACAAAAATCTGGCCGTGGAGCTGCTGGAAAAGCTGTTGAAAGACGATATCCGCGCCAGGACCCGTAATAACGTGGTGCAGGAGAAGAAGTTCTCTGAACGGTTGCAGGCCACACTACGAAAATACAATAACCGGGCCATTGAGACAGCGCAGGTGATTGAAGAGCTGATCCAGATGGCCAAAGACTTCCAGGCGGAAATGAGCCGGGAAGCAGAGCTTGGCCTGAACCCGGATGAAGTGGCGTTTTATGATGCGCTGGCCAATAACGAGAGCGCTGTTCGGGAACTGGGTGATGAGATTCTCAAAAAGATTGCCATTGAGATTACCGACAAGCTGCGTAAATCCACCACCATTGACTGGCAGGTTAGGGACAGTGTGCGAGCCCGGTTGAAGATTCTGGTTCGGCGAACGTTGCAGAAGTACAAGTATCCACCGGATGGTGCGGCGGGTGCGGTTGAGTTGGTTTTGAAGCAGGCTGAGTCTTTGGCTTGTGAGTGGAGTGGAGGAATAGCGAGTTGAAGGAACCAATGTCGATAAGTAAGCGCTTATTTAAGGACGTCTTCAAAACCCATCACCTGTCTGCCACGCTAAC
>NZ_JAHHPO010000866.1 GCF_024606365.1 Endozoicomonas sp. ONNA2 | reverse complement strand
CTCTTGCCATTTCCCCGATGGTTCCGGGCTGAAAATTGAGACCCGTCCGGGACTGGTAGAATGTGAACAAATACCGACCAGAAGCTCATCTGCCACCTGACTGAAGCTGGCATATGAAATTCTATGAGTAAAACCATCTATTCTTGAAAATTTTATTAACTGCTGTGCTGACCAGGCTCCAGAATCATTCAGCGATAACACTGTTATTTCATTCGACCCCCGCAGTGCCACATGCTGCTCCGATGGACTGAACAGGACTTGGCCGACAATTACTTCAGGGCAGAGGCCGCAAACCTCCATTTTCAGCCAATCATTATTTTCGTCTAAACGCCAGATGGCCGTATCGTTCGTGCTATAGGTCGCCATAAATTTCCCTGAGGGGCTGAATTTGACCGTCTTATTCGACAACGTTACCTTGCTCACATCCTCCCAAAAGCGGTGAGCAGGCTGCAAGGTATTAACGCACCTGTCAGCACTGATGGTTAACAGGCGATCTTCGCAGGCAGTGAAATTTGCCCCGGTAATCACCCGACTGCCGCTGTCGTCGGACCAATTCAGTTGCGCCTCTGCCCATTGACCCTGATCATTCCTGGACAGAATTCGGGCGTCATTCAAACAGCTGCCATAAAACAACAGATAACGACTGGACGGGCTGAAACAAACATCATAAGCAGGATCGGCATCATCATTTCGATTGCTTCGATAGCTTCGATACCTTGCTACAGACAGAGGGAGTATCACTTTATATCGCTTAACCGGATGGTAAGACGGGCATTGTTCCATCTTTCCCAAGGTGGCAAGGCAGAGCAGTGCAGGCATCTTCGACAGTTTTTTTATTATCCTGTTACTCAACGATATCACTCTGTTGTTGAGTGATGCTGAAGTGGCAAATGGGTGCAAGTGCAGGTATTTTCTCTGCCACGAGGCATTTTGCTGGTACTGTTCCCGAAAGCTTTGGGGAAGTCGGGCAAAATAAGACAGTTCCTGAATATTGTATTGTGTAACCACTTCCCTGAATGCCAGACAGGTTGCATTTACATGCCGGATGTCATCAAATTCCAGGTAGTCAAAAATCATGGCCAAAAGTTCGGGAGGGAGTTCAGTAATTGTTCTTTGCCACAATGTTGGTGTTTGAGGGGGTGTTTGAGGGGGTGTTTGAGGGGGCTGTGTTTGAAGAGATTGTGTTTGAGGGCTGGCCTTTGGGAGGGCGAGAGTCGATGGGGGGAGAATCGATGGAGAATTGGAAGGTGTCGTTATGGCAGGCTGATTTACAGGCCAATCCGGCACCATCGAAAAGCCGACGGCAGAAGACACAGGGTGGGTCATTGAGTTACCTTCTTGATGAATTAACTGCGAGACACTTCGCAGCTATTGATGATCTTGATTGACAGGCTAAAGGCCAGGAAGTTCCCGGCCAGGCTGCCGCGAAAGCCTTGCAAGCACTGATGTCCATGGCGCGTGAAAATATTTTGCGCCACCCTCAGGGATGAAAAATGGTTGAGCA
>NZ_JAHHPO010000865.1 GCF_024606365.1 Endozoicomonas sp. ONNA2 | reverse complement strand
CAACGCAGGAGCAGTTGCCGCGTAGGGCAGTCTATTCTCGGACAGCCTCCTGGCAATAGCCCTGTTATTACTCGTCATTTTGCCTTGCCCATCTGCCCAAAATGACTTGCTCAATCCCATATTCAGAAGGCGGAATTGGTATGAAAGGATAGATCCAATGAGCTTGAGTAGTTAACTAAATGAAATCATATTTTCTGGCTAACGTGTGTTTTTGATCCTTACGAGAGATGGGAAGAAGCACTCCAGCGATGCAATGTTTGAATTATGGTTTCAGAAAATAATTACTGATGTTATTCATGGGGTCCACTATATCTGGAATTTTGGTCCCAGCGTGTACCTGGTAGACTTTTTTTCATGAAATTGGGGTAAGTCTTCTTCTCTGGGTCTGACAGCCAATCGACCAATAAGTATATCCCGTTTAATCGCCGGTTCTGATTCACTATTGGATTTGCTTAATAGTGTTGAGCTTGTAGCGTCTACTATTTTAGCAACTTCATACCCGTGTAAAACTTTAAATTTTATGGGATTGCTGATATTACTACGGTTAAATTCTTCTATCACTTCTTTAGGGTTTACAGGAGAACTATTTTCCTGAGAGCCAAGAGGAGAGCTTTTCCGGAAAAGTAATTGCTGTTGTTGCTCATTGTTGCAGCATTTTATTTCGAAGCCATCAGTTTCTGGTTTAATGTTAATGGTGTATTCTGCATTTTGATTGATTGCATAACCAGCGCCAGGCTTGTTGTCAATTTTACATAACCTCAGGGCTGCAGGCTCTTTACGGTTGATCGAACTAAAAAAAGCGTAAAGGTCATCAGTGATTTCCGGAATCGCACGAATCTGGAATTTAGCATTGGTATTACCAAGACCTTTGCTAGCCAGATAAAGGCATAGATGATCTGTTTGCATGGCTTCGTCATTGACGCTTCTTACAGTGGTAAATAAGTAATCACAATTGTACGCCATTTCATATGACTGATTACCGTCTGTATTAGGCAGGTCATTGAGTTTGCATGTGACAGGATCCTCATGGGGCATCAGGTCTGCAGGAATTTTTGTGGTATGAAAATGCCGGTCAACTTGAAGTGTTATATCCGACTTGATTCTGTCACTTAAATTATTGAGTGCTTTCGCAATAGGGAAAAGCTTTAATTCTTCAGGAGTATATTCCGATTTATAACAAATGCCGGCATAGAAAAAGTTAAAGCCAGTTTCAGCTTCAATTTTATCCGGAGGGTTGTCCAAGGCATGACTCTCTGATAAGACCAGATTTTTTATGGCTTCGTTAAACTCCTCTTCATCTTTTAATGCAAGGTGTGTAATAAACGGATTAGTCTTATCCAGGCTAACTGCTGTTTGTTGTTCTTGAACCGCCGTTGAAATTTCAAACTGAAGTAATTTGTTGAAATGCACATCTCCCTCATTCCTGCTGAAAACCGTTATCGGAGTCGCTGTGAATAGGTCGTAACCATTCCAGGACGCTTTGTTGTTTGCCAATTCCATGCCGATTTGGTTGTCTTTACAAGTATCATCAGCTGGAATATTGTAGGTTTTGGTCAATGAACCGCTTGTTGATAACATTATCAGAATACCCCCTTGTTTTGTGTTTAGAGGGTTGATTTATAAATTAGTTCCATATTGAGTTATTTTTTCGCTACCTTTTTCAGGTGTTGTTCTACCGGTTTTGTCCTGACAATTGATGAATTAACCGTGCCGCCAGTCGGGCCGTATGTGCATCAATATCATGTTTTGGGCAAGTTTCTGCAATATCAAAGAGTTTCAGCTTGCCGCTGTGTTTGATGATATCCAGCAAAGGTTCAACAACCTCCGGTGGAATACCTCTGGCAGCGGGTGCGCTGACGCCGGGGGCCAGGGCGGCAGGGAAGGCATCAATGTCGATGGTCAGGTAAATATGATCCACCCTGTCGATAAATTGCTGAAGATCTTGCTGTAAAGATGACAGGTTCAGCAGTGTCATTTCTTTGTCGAGTCGATAGGTGACACCCAGTGCATCCGCCCGATCAAACAGCGCCCGGGTATTGCTGCTTTCACTGATGCCAAAACAAAGGTAGTTGAACGGAATGCCGTGCTCCCGGGCGTATTCAGAAGCCTGCCAGAACGGCGTTCCTGAGCTGGCCCCCACTTCGGGTAGACGAAGGTCAAAGTGGGCATCAAAATTGATAATGCCAGCATTGACCGGTTTGCCCTTACCCTGTTTTGCCAGATGCATCATCAGTCCCTTGTATGAGGCCCAGCCAATCTCATGGCCTCCGCCCAAACCAACCACTAATTGACCATTGTCTAATAGCTGGCACATCTGCCCGGCATAGTCTTGCTGCGCCTGTTCAAGGTGGCTGCCATTACAGCGAATGTTGGCTGCATCCCAAACCGGGGCAGTGCGATTCCAGGGAAGGTTAGCCAGTGCCTGTCGAATATGGTCCGGCCCCCGGGCAGCTCCGGGCCGACCCTGATTTCTCCGGACACCTTCATCAGACTCAAACCCCAGCAAGACAACCCCTTGTTCACTGCCCGGTGCATAAGGGCGAACCTTCTGATGCCAGCGTTGTGCCGCCTGTGAATCGTCTTCCTGATCGATACGGCCAGACCAGGAGAATGGCGGGTTTCTGCAGATGGTCGATTTCACAACCTGGCCATTTTTTATAATCAGGGATGGGGAGATGCCGGTAAGTCCGGCCGCCAGGGCGGCAGGATGGCTGATGGGCCAGAGTAACAGGTCAGCAGCCAGGCCTGCCCTGATTTTGCCGGTTTTGTTTTGCAGACCCAGTGCCCGGGCCCCATGGCGGGTACAACCGGCCAGTGCCTCGCAGGGCGTCATGCGAAACAGGGTACAGGCCATGTTCATCATCAGTCTTATGGAGGCAAAAGGGGAGGTGCCGGGGTTCAGATCCGTGGCAATGGCCATGGGAATCCCAGCCTCCCTTAATGCTGCAACCGGTGGCAGTCTGGTTTCCCGGAGGAAATAGAAAGCCCCCGGCAGCAAAGTGGCTACCGTGTTGCTGTTCTTTAACGCCTCAATACCGCACTGGCCAAGGTATTCCAGATGATCCACTGACAGCGCATGGTAGTTAACAGCCAGTTGGGTGCCGCCGCTGTCAGAGAGTTGCTCGCCATGGAGTTTGATGTTCATCCCGTGGGCTTTGGCTGCCTTGAATACCCGTTCGGTCTGTTCCGGTGAGAAAGCGATGTTTTCACAGAACACATCCACAGCATCTGCCAGCTGTTCTCTGGCCACCGCAGGAATCATCTCGGTGCATACGTACTCAATGTAATCGTCAGCCCGGTTTTTGTATTCCGGCGCCAGAGCGTGGGCACCCAGAAAAGTACGAAGGACAGTGACAGGGTACTCGTTGGCCAGGAGACCTGCTGCCCGGAGCATTTTGCTTTCGGTTTTCGTATCCAGGCCGTAGCCGGATTTGATTTCCAGCGTGGTCACCCCTTCAGCCAGTAATGCCTCAAGCCGTGGGCGGGCATGATCAACCAACTCTTCAACCGTGGCTGCCCGGGTCGCTTTGACGGTGGCTAGAATGCCTCCTCCCTGTTTGGCGATGGTTTCGTAGCTGACGCCTTCAAGCCGCTGTTCAAACTCTCTGGAGCGGTCGCCGGCATAGACCAGGTGCGTGTGACAGTCGATCAGGCCAGGTGTTAACCATTGCCCTTGTCCATCAATGGTCTCTTTGGCCTTGCTGGCTGGTGGTAATTCCGATTCTTCCCCTGCCCATACAATCTTCCCGTCCTTGAGCAGAACGGCTCCCTGACTGATGCTGTTATAGGGGCAGGTTGACGTGCGAGCCGGATCCATGGTGGCAAGGTGAATATTTCGGATGAGTAGATCGCAGGTGGTCAGTGGTGCATCAGGGTGACTTTTGTTCATGGTATCCGTGTTCAAGGTATCCGTGTTCATGGTGTCCGGCCATTGCAGGAAAAATTCTCGGGATAAAGAGCCATGTTAAATTATCATTCTGGTTAGGTAGGCAAGAAACTGGCTAATTACAAGGGCAAGGATAATTGTTGTGGTAAATCTGTCTATAGACCTCCTGATAGCATTCCGCCTGGCCTCCACCCTGTCCATTGCCTCTACAGCATTCTGCTCAGGCTGCAACCTGTCCATTGTCTCAATAGGAATCACGACATAATTCTGCTCAGGCTCCACCCTGCCCATTGTATCCCTGCCACTTAGTCTGTGTAATTCAAGTGAAGAATATTCATGTCGACATACAGGACAGCTTAGTACTCGCTCTCCCCACCCGGCGATGCATGATCGTCCAAAAACATGTCCACAACTCATTAAAACCGGATCGTGGTTGGAAGCATCATTATATTCTTCCAGACAAATACAGCACCGACTGCTGACATCAATGTTCATCTTAACCTCACAAGAGTCCATGTAATTCTTTAGCAGAATCGTATTTAGCAGAATCGTACAAATTGCACTACCATATTGTATATACAACTATATACAATGAGGCTTTATCAGTAACCTGCGGTTTCTCAAAATAGCCTGGCAAGCCCAAATTGATGCAAATAAATTATGAATCATAGCCTGTTACCGCGTTATCAGCAGATCAAGCACTTTATTCTGGACAAGATTGAGTGCGGTGAGTGGTCAGAATCCCGCAAGGTGCCTTCTGAAAATGAA
>NZ_JAHHPO010000077.1 GCF_024606365.1 Endozoicomonas sp. ONNA2 | reverse complement strand
GCTTTTCGGGAAGCGGGGGGCGGGCAGCGGGTAGTGTCTGCAGTAATGTGGCAGTTAATTCAGGACAATTCCTGAATGCTGTTGGCATCAATGTCAATGAGAAGGATAACAATGGCAATACAGTTCTTCATAAAGCTGGCTGCGGTAATAAATCAGCCGGCGTCAAAGACTGGTCCTTTAGTGGCTACTTTGAAAACGCGCGGTCTGCAGGGAGGAGGTTGCCTGCGTCCAAATCATCAGAAAATAAAGCTGGCGGCGGTAATGAATCAGCTGGGGTCAAAGACTGGTATTTTAGTAGTTTCTTTGAAAACAAGCGGCCTGCAGTAGAGTTATCTGCGTCAAAATCAGCAGAAAAATCTGCTCCACTGAAATACCGTTCTTGTGTTGAAGAGAGGATTAATACTCAAGTTCAACCCCTGAATGAGTCATTGGGTATTGAGACTCTCCTAAAGGCTGTCGACAATGGCCTCACAGAGACCGTCAAGAATATGCTTGCCATTGATCGATCCCCGGGGATAAAGGCTCTCCACGATGCTGCTAAAGAAGGCCACACAGAGACCATCCAGAAATTGCTGAAGATTGACCCCTCACTGGCCAAAGAGACGGATATGCTCGGCCGGACGGCTCTCCACTTCGCTGCTGAGAAAGGCCACACAGAGGTCATCCAGACATTGTGGGACAATGACCACTCCCTGGTCAAAGAGAAGGATTCTCTCGGCCAAACGGCCCTTCACAAAGCTGCTCGTGAAGGACACGCCGAGGCCATCCAGGCATTGCTGAAGTTTGATTCCCCACTGGCCAAAGAGAAGGATTGCAGGGGCAGAACGGCTCTCAACATAGCGGCAAGGCATGGCCACACAGAGTGCGAGAAACTTCTTAAAAATGCTGGCAAGCAATTCCCACAACGACAGAAAGCCCGCTGCTCCCAGGGCACGGAAGCCCGCTGCTCCAAAGATCTGGAAGCTTGCAGGGCGGGTATAATTAAAAGTGTTTACCAGCAAAAATCTGGGCATAAAACGCAAATGTAAAATCAGGGTCGGAAAGAAAAACCGGGGTCATATATGGTCCGCCCCCCATTGCAAGGCATTGGGTGACAGGCTTGAGGATAACCGGATTTTTCGGCTTGCTGTCTATTACTTTTGGGAAAAATATCGTGCGAGCCATCCCGGCCCTGATCCCAGGCCGGGGACTGAAATCTGTCCCCATTTTGTATTAACTGATACAGGTATCGCTTTTATGGATGTGACTGCCGGTTGTTCTTCTTCTGTCCCCCCGGATAGCTCTGCCCCAACGATCTTTGGGGGACTGGATAGCGTTCCTGGTCCCAATGGTCATGCGTCCTTTCAGGGTAATGACGTGGTGCCGGTGTTTGTCATAACCCACTGCGGGCATCGCCTTGACCTGAACGGTATTGTTAAGGATTTTTCCCGGCAGCTTATCGGCAAGCGCAAGTGCAGCGTTTGTCAGGAAGATCCGATGCCCCTGGTGGATGAGCCTGGCAACAAGTGTTACCTGGATGCATACTTCCCCGATCCGTCGTTTTATCAAGCCTGTGTTTTTGGGTGCCTGCCTGAGGTGCATTCCCGGTTGTGTCAGGGGGTTAACGTCAATATCGGTATTGATGGCGTAACAGCGCTTATGTTTGCAGCTCAGAGCGGGCAATGGGAAGTTGCCGAACTGCTGATGGAGTGTGGTGCAGAGGTTAATGCCGGTAAAGGCGTTGGCTTCACTGCCCTGATGATGGCATCCGAACACGGGCACCAGCAGGTTGCCAAACTGTTGATCGACAAAGATGCTGACATCGATGCCGCTATGGAGGATGGCTTCACAGCCCTGATGTTTGCCTGCCAGAACGGGCATTGGGAGGTCGTCAGGATGTTGGCAGCCCAGTACGGGCATCTGGAGATTCTACGGCAGCTGATCGACAGTAACGCTGAGGTCAATGCAGCTATGGAAAATGGTGCCACCGCCCTGATTCTGGCATCCACGAATGGCCACCTGAGGATTGTCGAGCTGTTGATCAACAGGGGCGCTGATGTCAATGCCAGTTTAAACAATGGCTCCAATGCCATGATGCTGGCAGCCCGGAACGGGCATCCTGAGGTCGCTGAATTTCTGGGGAATGTTATGGCAATGGAGGGAAAAAAGTCAGGGTATAGGAAGTACACAGTTTACCAGTAACAACCGGTGATGCGGCTTCATCCGACGGCTTCAGGCCAGGATTCCGTAAAGGGATTTTACGGAATCCTCCTTGCAGGGATAGCCGACTATCAGCCCAGAAAAAATCGGGGTCAGGTCTTTAATTATACATGACAAATGCCGTTTATGCTGTTAACAAAGATATTTGCACAATGAAAGACCTAATGGAATGGTCCGCCCCGCTCCCAAAACGGCTTCAAA
>NZ_JAHHPO010000864.1 GCF_024606365.1 Endozoicomonas sp. ONNA2 | reverse complement strand
TAGACCAATTTGCTGCCACCGCAGTAGGGCAGTCTATTCTCGGACAGCCTCCTAGTCTGAAACCGCTTTCAAACGCAGCTCTTTCGGCATGGTAAAGACAATATTCTCTTCTTTGCCGCCCAGCTCTTCGGGTAATTCTGCCCCCAGTTCTTTCAGTCGCTCGATAACGCCCTGAACCAGAATATCCGGTGCCGATGCACCTGCTGTGATCCCAATGGATGCCTTGTCCACCAGCCATCCCGGTTTGATATCGTCGGCACTATCCACCAGATAAGCCCGGGCGCCCGTGCGCTCGGCCAATTCTCGCAAACGGTTGGAGTTTGAGCTGTTAACGGAGCCCACCACCAATACCAGATCAGACTGCCGTGCCAGAATCCTTACCGCATCCTGCCGGTTCTGGGTGGCATAGCAGATATCGTCCTTGCGTGGCCCCTGAATCTCAGGGAACTTGAGACGCAGGGCTTCAATTACCCTGGCGGTATCATCCATGGAGAGTGTGGTCTGGGTGACATAGGCCAGTCTGGATGGATCGGCTACCTCAAGGGCACGGACATCATCTTCGTTCTCAACCAGATACATGGCACCACCGTTTCGCCTGTCATACTGCCCCATGGTACCTTCCACTTCCGGATGCCCATGGTGACCAATCAGGACACACTCCATGCCATCGCGGGAGTAGCGCACCACTTCCATATGAACTTTTTTAACCAGCGGGCAGGAGGCATCAAACACCTTCAGGCCCCGACGTTGTGCCTCATCCTCTACGGCTCTGGAAACTCCGTGGGCACTGAAAATAACGATGACATCGTCCGGAACCTGGTCCAGCTCATCGACAAAAATTGCCCCGCGCCCCTTCAGGTTTTCCACCACAAACTTGTTGTGGACCACCTCATGACGGACATAAATCGGCGGGCCAAAAACATCCAGCGCCCGGTTGACGATCTCAATGGCACGGTCCACACCTGCGCAAAAGCCACGGGGATTAGCCAGTTTGATTTTCATAGGGGAATCACCAACCTTTTCTGTCGCTACGTATGTATGGTTTTAACCAGGCGTCTGTACGTCCAGAATCTGCACCTCAAAGGTCAGGTGTCGGCCTGCCAGAGGGTGATTGAAGTCAACTTCAACCATGTCATCATCAACATGTCGGACCACGCCGGGAAGCTCACTGTTGGCGGCATCCGTAAAGGACATCACCAGCCCTTCTTCCAGCTCAACCCCGCTAGCAAAGCTCCCTCTGGGGAGGCGTTGCACATTGTTGGGGTTTGGCATGCCAAACGCCTTTTCCGGAGGAATCCGGGAGACCCGGCCTTCACCAGAAGCCAGGCCATGCAGCGTTGCTTCAAAACCTTCCGGGAGATTACCGTCACCGATAACCAGAGATGCCGGTTTTTCCGCTGGCGTACTGTCCACCACACTCCCGTCATCCAGCTTCAGGGAAAAATGCAGAGTGACCTTGCTGCCTTTCTCGATTACTGCTGACACCGTGACTCGCTCCTGCTCTTCTATTTATCGTTAACGCTACTTTCCACCGAAGGATTGCTCCGGAACATATCCAGAATCAACATGGCGGCTCCCACTGTAATGGCCGTATCCGCCAGGTTGAACGCAGGAAAATACCAGTTTTTGTAATAGAACAACAGAAAGTCGGTGACATGCCCGTGCAACAACCGGTCAATCAAATTCCCCAACGCACCACCCAGTATCAATGACAGGGAGCACGCCTGCCAGTTTTCCCCCGGGCGAAGCTGCTTCAACCAACCCACCAGCATAATGCTGACGACAATGGCCACACCACTGAGAAACCAGCGTTGCCAACCGGACGCATCCCCCAGGAAACTGAATGCCGCCCCGGTATTGTAGGCAAGGGTCAGGGAGAAGAATGGCAATACCGATAATTGCTGGTACAGGGAAAATTCCTGATTTACCCACCATTTTGTCAGTTGGTCAAGACCGAACACGATGGCACTGAGCCAGAGCCAGTGAAGTTTTCCTGAAGTATTACTCTGCATGGCCGGTTCCTGCTAAAAAATCCATATCATTCAGTGAGTCTTGTTAATACTAAGTGTCCAGAACCGCCGGGGGATAGTGCGAATTACCGAAATCGATAAGAATTTACCTCATTACAACAGCTAACAAGGTAGACTACTGTCCAAAAAAATACCCGGAACTGGCCGGGTATTTTTTATGCCTACCGTTAAAATCAGGCAAATAGCCGCTGTTCGCCACTGCTTTCTACGTTTTCGACACAACGACCGCAAAGATCCGGATGTTCGGCAATGGTGCCAACATCTTCACGGCGATGCCAGCAACGCTCGCACTTCTTGTGCCCGGACTTCTCAACCAGCACTTTGAGCCCTGCCAGCTCTGTCACCGCAGCATCACCCCCGGCAGCCAGTGGCTTGACAGTAGCCGCCGAGGTAATCAGCACAAAGCGCAGTTCATTACCCAGACGGTTCAGTTTGTCCTGCAGCGCATCATCCGTAAACAGGGTCACTTCCGCTTCCAGAGAGCCACCGATGGTGCCCGCCACCCGGGCATCTTCAAGGGCTTTGTTAACCGCTGTCTTCACCTCCAGAATGGTATTCCAGAACTCACGACCCAGCTCATCACCTTCCAGACTGTTCAGCCCTTCATACCAGGTTTCCAGGAACACAGAAGCACCACGCTGGCCGGGCATCGCTTCCCAGATTTCATCGGCGGTAAAGCTGGTGATGGGTGCCATCCAGCGGACGAAGGCCTCAATGATATGGTACATCGCGGTCTGACAACTGCGACGGGCCAGACTGTTCTGCCCCGTGGTGTATTGACGGTCCTTGATGATATCCAGATAGAACCCCCCAAGATCCAGTGAACAGAAATTATGAACTTTCTGGTAGACCGAGAGGAAGTTGTAGCCGTTGTAAGCTTCCACCACTTCAGTTTGCAGTCTCAGGGTCCGATCCACAGCCCACTTATCCAGAGACAGCATATCGTCCCAGGCAACCCCATCGGTTGCTGGGTTGAAACCGGTCAGGTTGGACAGCAGGAAGCGTGCGGTATTGCGGATACGACGATAGCTGTCTGCGGTGCGCTTGAGGATATCATCAGAAACGGTCATCTCTGAGGTGTAGTCGGTGGTAGAGACCCAGAGACGCAGGATATCAGCGCCCAGGGACTTGAAGACCTTCTGGGGGGCAATCACATTGCCCAGGGACTTGGACATCTTCCGGCCATTGGCATCCACGGTAAAGCCATGGGTCAGCAGGCCTTTGTAGGGCGGCACACCATGCATGGCAATACTGGTTTTCAGGGAAGACTGGAACCAGCCACGGTGCTGGTCAGACCCCTCCAGATAGAGGTCAGCAGGGAATTGCAGATCCTTACGTCGCTCAAGCACCGAATAGTGGGTGACACCGGAATCAAACCAGACATCCAGCGTATCGGTCACTTTCACGTACTGCCCGGCATCCTCGGCCGAGAGCATGTCCGCCGGTTCCAGATCAAACCAGGCGTCCATCCCTTCCTGTTCAACTTTCAGCGCGACCTGTTCGATCAGTGCCTGAGTATCCGGATGCAGCTCTTCAGTCTCTTTATGGATAAACAGGGCAATCGGCACACCCCAGGTGCGCTGGCGGGAGATACACCAGTCCGGGCTCTGGCCCAGCATGGCTGCCATCCGGTTACGGCCCCACTCCGGGGTAAATACGACACCTTTCAGGGATTCCATGGCAGTATCCAGCAGATGTTCTCTGGTCATGCTGATAAACCATTGGGGTGTGGCACGGAAAATCAGGGGTGTCTTGGTGCGCCAGCAGTGGGGGTAGCTGTGGGTCATTTTTTCCTGGGCCAGCAGTCGGCCTTTCTCAACCAGCACCTCAACAACTTTAGGGTCAACCTTGTAGACGTGCTCACCGGCAAACCGTTCTACGTTGGCACGGTAATAGCCACTGTCGTCCAGATAATTGAGGGTACCGATACCGTATTGACGACCTACGGTAAAGTCTTCAACACCGTGGTCAGGTGCCGTATGGACATTACCGGTACCTGCGTCAATGGTGACGTGGTCACCCAGTATCAGCGGCAGTTCCCGGTCATAGAATGGATGGGCCACTTGCTTGTTTTCAAACGCAGCGCCCTTTGCCCGGGCAATGATTGTGTAGTCTGCCATGCCATAGCGCTGCATGGCACTGGCCACCAGGGCTTCCGCCAGAATCAGGCGGGCAGGCTCACCATTAACCTGACACTGCACCAGGGCATAATCCAGCTCGCCCCCCATGCTGACCGCCTGGGAGGATGGCAGAGTCCATGGCGTGGTGGTCCAGATAACCACGGCTACCTCGCCTTTACCCTGCTCTTCTGAAGAGCCTTGTGCCAAACCACCCTCAAAAGTAAATGCACTTAACAGATCAGCTTCATCAATGGCAGCGTAACGCACATCAATCTGGGTCGAGGTTTTATCCTGATATTCCACCTCTGCTTCAGCCAGGGCAGAGCCACCGACAACACTCCAGTAAACCGGCTTATAGCCCTTGACCAGGTGGCCATTGGCAGCAATTTTGCCAAGGGCACGGATGATGTCCGCTTCGGTCTGGAAATCCATGGTCAGGTATGGCCTGTCCCAGTCGCCAAACACCCCCATGCGTTTGAAGTCCTCCCGCTGGCCATCCACCTGTTTGGCGGCGTATTCACGGCACTTTTTGCGGAAGGTTTTGACATCCACTTTGTCCCCCGCCTTGCCCAGCATACCCTCAACCTTATGCTCAATGGGCAGGCCATGGCAGTCCCAGCCCGGCACGTAAGGGGCATCGTAGCCACTGAGGGTTTTGGCTTTGACGATAATATCCTTCAGGATCTTGTTAACGGCATGGCCAATGTGGATATCACCATTGGCATAGGGTGGGCCATCATGAAGAATAAACCTGGCCCGCCCCTGGCTGATCTTGCGAATTGCTTCGTAGAGATCCATGTCATACCAGCGCTTGAGCATGTTTGGCTCACGCTGGGCCAAATTGCCGCGCATCGGAAAATCGGTCTGTGGCAAATTCAGGGTATGCTTGTAGTCGGACTTTTCTGAAGACTTTTCTGAAGACATAAGTTATTTACCGGAACTCTACTAATAACCAAAAATCTTGCGGGCTGATTCGATATCATTGGCAATCGCTGCCCGCAAGGCCTCCAGCGATTCAAATTTCTGTTCATCCCTGATCTTTTCAACAAACTCTACCTGCAGGGTCTGATCATACAGATCCCCCCTGAAGTCGAGCATATGGACTTCAAGCAGGGGTTTGACACCCGCTACCGATGGCCTGACGCCCAGGTTGGCAACCGCATTAAAACGGTGGCCAGCCACCAGGGTACGAACAGCAAACACCCCCTGCAAAGGCAGGCGCCGACGACATACCCGGATGTTCGCCGTGGGGAAGCCCAGGGTTCTGCCCAGCTGCTGCCCTTTCACCACCCGGCCAACCATGGTGAATGGCCGACCCAGCATATGTTCCGCTTCGGCAAACTCGTTTTGCGCCAGTGCATCACGAATGCGGGTACTGCTGATACGCCCCTGCTGCATTAGTACAGTCTGGGTATCACAGACCTCAAAACCGTAGCGCTCCCCCATCCGTTCCAGATGGGTAAAATCGCCTTTGCGGTCACAGCCATAGCGAAAATCATCGCCCACAATCAGGTAGCGAATATCCAGACCTGCGACCAGGGCACGGAAGACAAACTCATCCGCACTGAGGCTGCGCAGCCGGTCATTGAAAGGCAGGCAGAGCACCTGATCCACATGATTTTCCGCCAGCAGCGCCAGCTTCTCCCGCAGGCTGGACAACCTCGGTGGTGCCGTATCACCCTGGAAATACTCTCTGGGCTGGGGCTCAAAGGTGATGACACATACCCTGGCATCCAGCTCAAACGCCTGCTGTTTCAGGGCTTCAAGAATGGTTCTGTGGCCCACATGCACACCATCGAAATTACCGATGGTGGCCACGCACCCTTGATGTTCTGGCCTGATATTGTGCAACCCGCGGATCAACTGCATGGAGAGGCCCGGACTCCTTTACTTCCTGTATTCAAGACAATATGTTTACCCGGGAGGCTGTCCGAGAATAGACTGCCCAATCTGGCAAAGCTGACTTAACGACGAAGCCGGGCAGTATACCCCAGCAGGTTCCATGGGTCACTGAGTTGGAAAAACAGCCAGGAACCTTATGGTTAATGCCTGAATTGCCCGGGCCTGACACCACTGACCAAAAGCACAATGACGTAAACCATTAACCCTGACAGAACCAGCAAGCCAGTCTGGGATACTCGCTCCCATAGTGACCAGTCCAACCACAATTCAATATCCTCGGCCAGCCAGACCAGCGTTGCCGCCATCGCCAGGTTAGCCGCCAGCAGCCGGGCAAAATACAGTAGCCAGCCCTTTGCAGGCTGATAAACCCCTGACTGTTCCAAACCACGATAAAGCAAGCCCGCATTCAGAAAAGCCGACAGGGTAGTGGCCAGCGCCAGCCCGGCGTGTTGCAGCGGGAATACCAGAATCAGGTTAAACACCATATTCGCCACCATCGCCTTGATGGCAATTTTTACCGGCGTTTTGGTGTCCAGACGGGCAAAATAACCCGGTGCCAGCACTTTGATCAACATAAAGGCAATCAAGCCAAGGGCGTAGGCCTGTAAACTCATGGCAGACATCAACACATCCCGGTCCGTCATCTCCCCATAGTCAAACAGGGTGGCGATGAATGGCCCGGCCAGGATAAACAGCGCAACAGCCGCCGGCACACCGATCAACAATACCAGGCGAATGGCCCAATCCAGCGTTCTGGAGAAATGCCCGCTGTCTGCTTCGGCATGTCTGGTGGAAAGGCTGGGCAGAATCACCGTGGCAATGGCGATACCAAACACCCCCAGTGGCAGCTCGGATAAGCGGTCAGAATAATAGAGCCAGGAGACACTGCCGGTTTGCAGAAAAGAGGCCAGCACCGTATCCAGCAGCAGGTTGATCTGGCTGACAGACACTCCGAACAGCGCTGGCACCATCAGCCTCATGATCCGGCGGCAGCCCTCATCCTGCGGCCCCCACGTGGGCATGGGCAGAAGGCGAATCTGCAATAGAAATGGCATTTGCAGTAACAACTGGGCAATACCCGCTATGGCGACCCCCCAGGCCAGCGCCATGACCGGCTGGGCAAAATAGGGCGTCAGCAGCAGCGTTGAGCCAATCAAACTCAGATTGAGCAGCACCGGAGTAAATGCCGGTACCGCAAATCGCCCATAGGTGTTCAGGATTGAGCCCGCCAGGGCCGTCAGGGAAATCAACAACAGGTAGGGAAAGGTAATCCGCAGCATATCACCGGCCAGCGCCAGTTTTTCCGGTTCATTAATAAAACCGGGCGCAAACAGCCGGATCAGTACAGGAGCCGCCAAAACACCCACCACCGTCACCAGCAGCAATACCCCGGCCAGGGTCCCGCTTACCCGGCTGACCAGTGCGCGCACATCGGGAAAACGTCTTCGGGAGCGATATTCCGACAGTACCGGCACAAAGGCCTGGGAAAACGCCCCCTCGGCAAACAGGCGACGGAGAAAGTTCGGGATTTTGAACGCCACAAAAAAAGCATCCGCTGACGCGGTTGAGCCAAAGTAGCCAGCAACCACCACATCCCTGGCCAGACCGAGCACCCGGGAGAGCATG
Source organism: Endozoicomonas sp. ONNA2 (assembly GCF_024606365.1). Classification (GTDB taxonomy): domain Bacteria; phylum Pseudomonadota; class Gammaproteobacteria; order Pseudomonadales; family Endozoicomonadaceae; genus Endozoicomonas. Next base: position 2,948 of record NZ_JAHHPO010000864.1, on the reverse strand, counting down.
GTCATTATCCCCACCACCAGGCTGGATCTCAGCAGTCCCGGTTTTTTTGGTTCAGGCTGACTGGATGGCGGACTGTTATTGGAATCACTCATGTTGCAATTGAATTAAAAAGCATAAGAATAAACGCTCAATCATATCCAAGGTAATAGTGATTGCCACATTTATTGTGAAAATCGTTGGCTTTATCCATAAATAGCATCACCGTCCAGACTGCCGAAAACGCCACCGTCCGGCAGAGCTACAGCCCTGCAGACAGTATGGCGTATTGACAAGACCGGCCTGAGTCGGCATAGTTCGGCGGCTAAATAGCTTGAGCTTGAAACAGCCTTGGGCTGGATCAAGTGGGATATGGGCTGGCAATGTCTTACCCGGGGCATTGACAGTAACTGCGGCAAACACCTGTCCTGCGCAAGTTCCATACAGGGTGCCCCAAAGCTGCCCTGAGACAACCCGAACGAATTTGATTTTTCAGGAGCACCAAAATGGCTAACTCTCCTTCTGCCCGCAAGCGCGCCCGTCAGGCTGAAAACCGTCGTCAGCACAATGCCAGCCTGCGTTCCATGGTCCGCACTTCCATCAAGAAAGTGATCAAGGCGATCGACACCAAAGACCTTGAAGCCGCCAAAGTGGCCTTCACTGCCGCGGTACCGGTCATCGACCGTATGGCCGACAAGGGCATCATCCACAAGAACAAGGCTGCCCGTCACAAGAGCCGCCTGAACGCCCAGATCAAGGCCCTGGCGACTGCCTGAGTTTTGCAACCACTGTGCGGACATAAAAAAACCGGCTTTTGCCGGTTTTTTTATGTCCTGACCAGTCAAGGAGCAAACTCAGGGTGGACATTAAGGAATCCGTATCAGAAAACCGGTTACTTTACCAGTCATTGCTTATTCCCCCCGAACTGAAACTGTCATCGAATGAAGAGCCAAATGAATCATCAAATGATGAACTAAAAGAGTCATGCATATCGGAACCCAACGAGTCATTTATATCCGTACCATACAGGCTTCCGCCTACATCAACACCACCGATACTGTCGTCCATCATCGGTAGACCCGTGGCAGGATTTATGATAGGGCCGCTGGAAAAAACGTCATCATTAAAGCTATGCATTGATGAAGAATTAATGACGTTATCTTCACCAAACAAAGAAGACGACGATGAATCGAAGCTGCTATGACTGAACGAGTCATCATCAAAACTGTCGTTAAAACCATTGTCACTGTCTGGATGGTCAAAGCCGGTGCTATGGCCTGAAAAATCAGTTTCCTCTAAAGGCGAGTCAGCCAGTTTATAGAGCAGCACACTGGCAATGCCACCCAAAATCAGCGCCACAGGTCCGCCAAGGATCAGCAGTGCCACATTCATCAGAATGAAGAATTTCTTGTTTTTCATTTTTTGCTTTCCCTTCTACGCGGCTTCGTATTTCCGATGGTGTCTTTCTATAAGCGCCTCTATTTGCTTATGCTCCTCTCTGGTCATGCTGATCTGATCGTTTCTTGGCAGTTTTTTGATCCACGACTCCAAGTTTTCCAGCTTAACCACATCGGTTTGTGGGTTGTCTGGACTCATTGCCGGATAGATCACCGCATTTTCATGAGCATAGATTACCACCATTTTTATTGGCCATTTGTTTATGTCATGATCGGTCAGCAATCTCTTGAATAACCCCCGGGTTCTAATGATCTGCTTTGAAGCATTTTTATAATCGTAGGTTGAACCGTTGGTTTTGATCTGCCTCCACATCGGCTTGTTGTCACAGAAAATCTGGCCAGAATGATATTTCACCTCAGCCATAATAAAACCAACCCCAGGCACACTTATGACAAAATCAATCTCAAAATTCTTACCTGCATAAAAAATATTCTGGCTGCCAATAAAACCATAGATCACTTTTCCCTTTAGCTTGGATAGCACTGCTCTTACTTTGGCCTCACCAAAGTCTCCGGCATCTTTGTGATCGTTAAACGACGCTTTAATCTCTTCAAACTCAGAATCCACTGTGCTTTGTGGTGCGGGTGAGCTGCGTTTATCAACACCCTGATAAATCGGGCAATTTAGCCGATCATAATAGTAGTCGCTTTTAGATCCATCATGCTTGTTTGTAGTTTCAGCAGGTGCCTGTTTTTCATCACGATAAGTTTCGGTATAGTTTTTCCGCTTCTGTGTTTCACCATTCTGACGATAGTCGTCATGCTTTTGATGATCATCACCGGCATCATAATCTGGCTGACTGCTTTTATTTTGATCAATTTTATCAGGCGCAATTTTCTTATCCATAAGTGAAAAAAATGACCTGAAAAAAGATGCGGTGGCTTTTATCGTAGCAACAAACAGAAATAGCAACATGAACACGATAAAGTACAGGTAAAGCGCCATAAAGCTCGGTGAACCTGTAGCAATCACATTGACAAACAAAACAAGCAGAAAGCCGAATAGGCCAAATTTTAACAGTCCCTTCATAAGCCACCCCCCTTAGGCTCCCTATAAAAAGCGGCTGATTACACAGCCTCCTTATCTATAATCAATTAAGTCCGGTTGATTTATCAAGTAGAGTCCCAAACCTGTTCTCTAGTTCGTGCTTTCATCCCTATTAATCTTACATTTTACTGAAGGGATTCTCAGCTGTTTCCCTTTTTCCTGCCATCCGTATGGGACACACGGCTCTTGACTAAATCCGGACTCATCAAAATAAAACAGGTTGATTAACCCTTTACGTTCGGCTTCCTGAGCGTCTGCGAGTGCGGTTTGGCAGCGCCTGAACTGCTCTTCGTTTCGTTTATGTTTGCATGATTTACGGAATCTTTTGTATACCAGCCCTAATTTTTTTACGATCTTTCCCAGAGTTCGTTTTGATGCAGATTTTCCAGTTTCATCCTCAATTTTGGATTGAATATAACCTGAATCCGTAACTTCAGAAGACGTTGAAACCTTCGGAAGCCGGTCGT
>NZ_JAHHPO010000863.1 GCF_024606365.1 Endozoicomonas sp. ONNA2 | reverse complement strand
AAAGGCAGCCTTTCAGACAGGCGGGGTACGAGCAACTGGTTAAATATTGATCAATAAAAATCCTCATATTCCGGATACTGCTCCGGCGCTTCACCTTTACGTTCGATCACCTGGATATCAGACGTACTCTCTTCACTGCCGTGCATGACCACGATGTCAAACTCCCAGTTATCACCATAATCAAAGAAAAAGGTGATCTTCATTCCGGGAACCGGCTCAAGTTGACGCAGCCGGGTTTCAGTCACACAGGCATCGCAGAAATCCACCGCTGGATGACCAATCATCCGGTCGGCACCAAATGGGCTTAGATACTGAAAGTGATAAAGATGATCACAATCAAAATCAAAGGCGTCAAGGATGGCTTCTGCCAGATCTTCAAGCAGGTGGTCAGCGGATACTTTCAATGTACGGGCGCACTGACTCCCCAAAGCAACGGACAGGACATAACTGGCAGCAATCACCGGCTCCGGTAATTCCAGGTTTTTTTGAACATCTGGCCGAATTGCTTTTATCGCGGGCAGCAGATTGATGTGTTCATAGTCGTCTTCATATTCATCGTCTTTCAGCGAGTCGATAAACCCTTGCCGACAGGCGTTTAAAAACAACTGCCCCCAGGGCGTTAATTTCAGGAAATGGATTTCCCGATTGCTATCCTCAAGCTGAAATTCGGCCATCCCGGCCATTTTGAGAATGGTCAGGTTGAACGCCTAACCCCTGCGTAACCAGAAGCCCGGATCCCTGGCCGCTTTGCCTTGCCATAGGTCGGTGTCGCCGTACCTCATCATAAACCCGGGCAGAAAGCGGTTATCAATAGTATTGATTCGCTCCCCGACGCTCATGGCATAACCTCGATTAATCCACGCTTCCAGCAGGGAAAAATATCGTTCAGCACCATTCATGCCCTGCCACTGCTGGTAAAGCGCCCCGTTGATATGAAGTACTGTATTTCCCCTGCTATCTGGCCGAAGGGCGGCCAGTCCCGAACTGCGACCCAGCAATAATAGCCCCATGAGCCGGGCATAATTAGTGGTCATTGGTCGTTTCAAGGTCAGCACTTCGGGGCTGTAGAGCAGACTGTTCAGTGGCTCAGCCCATTTAACCGGTGGCAGGTTCTTGCTTTTAGAAACCTGAACCGGATTTTTCACCAGGTAATCCAGAAAAACATTAACATCCCGGAGGAATACCTGGTGATGGTCCGACAGGGTAAATGCTGCTATGGCTTCTGCCGTTTTTGGTTCAAATAACATTGGCTTCATTCTTATTGCTAACTCAGTTTTGTTGATTTAAATCAATTGTTTAATTGCGGTAAATACGTAATATATACTCATTCATTGAGTGATTGCCGAAGTCGGTAACGATTGTTCGGGGCCTGGTAATAAGAACACCAAATACTCACTCTCTGCCTAAGAATAAATACCACCCAAATAATAATAAAAACGGCTTACGGCTGATGGATCAGCACTTGCAGCCTTGCTTTTGGCAAGATTGTTCATTGTTACCTACGGGAGAGTCAGCAGTGTATCCCGTATTCAGACGGGCAAGATGATACGTCACTGACCGTAAAATAATAGCCTCAACCAACAGGCCAGGGCCTTGAGTTGAGTGAAGCACTGCATCAGGGAAGAGGTGTTCAGGTATCACAGTAACGTGAACCAATGGAAGCTCCGAAAAACCAGGCAGGATGCACAGGAAATCCCAACGACACTGTTCGTTCTCTACGGCCTCGTTTTATGCGAGGTTTTTGTTATTGTATTTCTTGTCGTCCCATGAGTTTAAACAGGAAGAAAGCTTATTAAGCAGGGCATTGTTATTTGTTATGAGATGCCCTGATGGTTGATCAGAGTTGGGTAATTAGTGCCTGTCAGAAAACCCATGAATAATCCGTGTCAACAGGCACTGACAAAATTTTTTTGAAAACAAAACAGGCCGCTCATGCCAGTCGCCTCCTTTTTTGATCAAAACTTGATCATTTTCCCGTTTTTCGGGTGTTCGTAATCTTCACCCAACGATGATCGATTGTTTTCTGGTACGCTTCTCCGTTCAGGCTGCTTTTTTGACAGCCTGACTGGATTGCTTTTGCAGTACAGAGCCCAAGCGGTGCAGATTGGTTCCTAAAACCGCCAGGCCAACATACCGACGATAACCGTCAATCCCTGAGTCCGGGCATCGGTCCAGCCCGTGCTGCTCAAGTGCATTAATGTCGGACTCTACGGCAGAATGCTTCTTCATTGCCCTGACAAACTCAGGGTGTCGTTCACGCTTCCGGTCTTGTTCAGACCATCGCCCCTTTTTGGGTAAGACGGCTCGGTCAAGAAATGTTTCCAGCTTTTCAAGGTTCTCTTTTGACCAGAATCCCCGGTCATAACTGACCTGCGATACTTCAGGAAACCGCTGTTTGCGCCTTTAGCAATGGCTACAGTCACCTGGTCCTCAGTCTGTTTTTCCATGACCAAATGGTGAAGGGTGAAACCAAACTGATCTTGTAGCACGCACACCCTGAGGCCGAGTTCTACAGGAACGCCTGCTTTTCCTTTACTGATCCATTCCGTATGGCGTTCGAATAACGAAAAAACCTTCCTCACTGTGCGGGATGGTTTCATGGTTCAGTACACGACGGATAATCAGTTGACACTGGTAGTCTGCATCTTTTATCCAGCGCTCCAGCTCTTTCAGTCGTAAGTCTCCGGGTATCCGTGCTTTCAAGAGATTCAAGGTTATTTCAGCCTTGCGGATAAGCTTCTGGCTGTAGGCTACATACTCAGCATGGACGGTTTCGATATCATGCTGACGTGCTTCACGAAGCGACTCATTGGACGACGTTGACCGTTTCAGGTTACGGGCTTTGTGAAAACGCTTTTTGTGCTGATCCTGCAGGTAGTTGCTCTGTCGCCACAGGCTTTCCTGTTGCTCTGACGACAGACAGGCTGCCCACTCGATCATCTTGCGAACGGCATCCCGGAGCAGGTTAATATCCGTTGGAAAGTGGGCATTGGTTTTTACGACAAACGAGTCAGCGCGGGCGCATATCCGCTCTTCTTTTTTTTTACCAGCTGGTGACCGGCATTAACCACAATCTGGTTGATCTCGTCCAGTATTTCCGGGGTGAACAGGGCGATATTATCCTGCAAAGTCTGGATGTGATAAGAGTGGGTACAGTACGGTCCGTGTCCGAGCATTTGCCGTAATGTACCGTGTTCATTGGCCAGCTCCTGAAGGCGGTCGTAGTCGCAGTTGATGGTCAGACGCAGGGTGCCAAAAATCAGTATTTTCCAGAGATCCATACCAGGGCGGCCATTGTCACGGCTGGCGGGTATCATTCGCTCAAGGGCTCGGAAAACCTGCGCTCTCAGCTCTGGGGTGACCCAGATATGCTGAAAAGCCCGCAAGAGGCGGGGTATGTCGTCCCTGGATTTGGGGTTGAAGGTGATGGCAGAGATATCGACATCACCTAACTGCATTTGTGGCTTGATGGTTTGGCGCATGAGTGAGAAAACAGCCTGTCAGTGGAAATCTTCAATGATTAAGTTGGGCCACAGGCTGTTGTTTTCAAGGGCTGATGGGTTTTCGGACAAGCACTAACTATATTGTTAGTAATTCAGGATCTTAAGTAAATCCATCTATTTGTACTTATCGTTTTAATCAAACGACGCGATGTTCGACTTTTATTACTCTTCCAACAAATAGGGTCCCCTTAATTTGCAAGAGCTTCAGAGTAAACACCTGTATGACCAACCTCTAAAGTGAGCAGAAAATAGCCATATTTTACGACCATAGCCGTTAGAGTTGATGCTGTTTATGCTAAACCTTAGTACGGTATTTATACTGCAACCCTTGGTATATAAGGATTTCTGGAGCTTTAGACATTCTTTAAAAAGTCGAACATCGCGTTCAAACGGTAAGTAATCTGATTATTATAAGATACTGTTCACTGTCCTCTGGATAGGCAAACGGAATCAGCTGCTGAGCCTCTACTGGAGCCCCATTAGAACGATCAAAGATAACGGTAAACTGTCGGTTATCCGCCAGGGTCAGGCTCATAGTTTTATTTGCCGCTTTGGACAATGCAAACAGGCTCTTGACCGTTAATCGGGAAACCCAACCGGCCTCACCATTGCCAGAAAGAATAATAGGACGGCCATGAACTAACAGACCTTCCTGTACCAATAAAGCCCCGGTCAGGCTGCGCTGTGTGGTTTGCTGTACCGGGTTCCATTCAAACTCATTGATCCATAGCAGATCATCGGGCAGTGTTATGGTATCTAGCTGCATTAGACCGTCCTCATACCTGCGTTTCTCAGGGCTTCCAAAAGCTGGGCTTCATCTCCCGGTGCCACCCCAACATTGACATCACCCCCCGGATATTCCAGCCGGATAATACGCTGAGGGCTTTGTGAGGCAGTGCTTTGAGCAGGAAGGGTTGTACTACCGTTATTTTCTTGCAGAGCTTGCACTCTTTCATTATTGGCTTGCCGCCTGCGCTCGTTATAAATTTGCTCGCTGATTTGCAGTGCTTGGTTAATATTGCGGATGGCATCCTGATCTCCGCTGGCGATCGCTTCTGCCTGCTGAGAGCGTAAATCATCCCGCTGATTTTGATAGCGCCGCCGCTCAATATCCGATTGCCTGCCCTGCAATCCATCCAGGGCGATAGAACCAGACGTACGACCATCCACTAAACACAAAACTTGACTTTC
>NZ_JAHHPO010000862.1 GCF_024606365.1 Endozoicomonas sp. ONNA2 | reverse complement strand
GCAATCATCAGGAACGCTGAGTTTAAAATGGGAAAGTTATTTTTAGACGACTCCTAAGGACATATTCATGCTTTCTTCAAGTACAGTCAACTCAAGGCTTTTCCAATCTTGGCAGCCTTTCACAGATACTGACGCGTCACAGTTACAAACGGCTGGCCATCAAGCAGAATATATAGAATTACCCGAGGTTCATCGTTACGAGGAACTGGAAGCGCATGCTTCTTTTCCTGAGATAAAATCCAGTTTCCTGAGTGATATTATGGAATTGAAGCAGCTGGTATCCCCCTTTGTTAATGATCAGTACGACAAATCAATAGACGTATTTCATGACAAGCTGAAATCTCCTCCTGAACATCTCAAAGAAAGCCTGCTGCCCCTGTATCGTGATACACGTTTTCAGATTCGTCAGTTAGTCAAGCAACTTAAGGATCAACAAAACGATCCAAACGTTGACAGCAAAGATTATATCGCCTCTGTACTTCATGACTGCCTGAACGGTATTGAGCACTGCCCTGCTGGTGTTCATAGCCGATTTCAACAGAGTTTTCTTAATTTGGAAGCTTCTCGGGCAGGGCTGGGGGGAAAACTCTTTAAGATCAGGAGTGAGCTGTTCCATCAATTTATTCAGTCATTCCTGCTTGAACAGCAAAGGGAAGGCTTGATCGATATATTACCATGTATGGAAATTCACTGGTTTAATAGCTTTCACAATCTTTTCTGTGAGCCCCTGATGCTTTCTCCCATCGTTGATCCAGGGGCACCAACCAACCTAAGTGAGGAGCTTACCCGGCAATTTCTTTCTGCCGCTCCAATGTCAATCAATGCGAGTACCGTCCTGAGTAAGCTCTCGTCCGAGTGGTCTGATCAACTAAGCGCAATTCTCCTGAAAATTGGAGTGCAAGCATGGGAAACCGAGACCATTGCACCCTGTGAACTGACTTCGGAAAAAACGGGTGTTCTTGAAAGCACACTCTTTAAACCGGTTAATCATTTACTGAAAACAACAGGAGAACAGTCGCTTGATCTTTGGGCCATTATCGAAGAAACGGGCGATAGCAACTATTACCTTGGGCGGTATCGGGAGAAGTTACGGGCCTGGGTGGTCAGTCATTTCTGTGAGTCATCTCCCAAGGTGTTTACCTCTATTCCCGGAAGCATCGATTCCGCATCATATATTGGGTCAATAGATAAACTTTTCTTCTGGGTATTTGATCATGACCAAGCCTTGCCCGCAGGGAAGGACTGTACTTTTGCAGCGGATAATCACACTACACTGACATTGCCTCATTTAATGTCAATTGACTTCTCGACCTGGCCTGAGACAACCGCTTATGTCTTGCTTGCCCAAGCGATGGAGCAGACAGAGAATGCCGAGCATATTGCCTCGTTTTTCCTGCAACACGCCACCATCGAACAGCTTGGAAAAGCACCTGCGATGGTTAAGGCGCTTTCCAGCAACCTCTGCGACAAGCTCGTTAAAAAAGACAATACCTTTAAAGAAACGTTGTGCCAGTGTGTTTGTGAGCATTTTGCCTCTGGTCAAACTACCATTGTTCCAGGCTCACTAGACTGGCTGATCAATACACCACTCCTGAAGCCGGTATTATTGAGGCTTCAACAAAAAGAAATAGACGTTTCACCAATCACGCAAAGCTTGGCCAGTTGGCAGATCTCCGATTTTTCAAACGACGACATGAAAAAGCTGCTGACACCCAACGATTGTCAGCGGTTATTCAAACAGGCATTTGAGCGGAAGCAACCAGAAACCCTGTCAAACCTGCTGTTAACAGGTCATTGTAATCTATTGACCCGTCTGTTGAGCAATGAACAGGGAAGCCCCCTGGCTTTATTTGCTCGTTACGGTAATTTACCTGGATTAGAATACCTGTTGAAATTGGACAAATCGGCGATTAACCAAAAAGACATCTTTGGCTGGACGCCCCTGAACAGCGCTGCCAGATACGGCCACGCAGAGTGCGTCAAGGCGTTACTGACCGCCGACGGCATTGAGGTCAATG
>NZ_JAHHPO010000861.1 GCF_024606365.1 Endozoicomonas sp. ONNA2 | reverse complement strand
GCAATCATCAGGAACACTGAGTTTAAAATGGGAAAGTTATTTTTAGACGACTCCCCAGACGAGCAAACACATACACAGCCCTCTCAGCTTTGGGTTTTCCAGAGTCACATGGCTCAAAGACGGGTTTTCCTGCGCCTCCTGCCTCGAAAGGTCATCTTTTCCCAAACCGCCCCATCGGGCCAAACCAGACGAAGCCCTGGCGACACTTCAATAAAGCCTGCATTCTTCCCCTGGGATTTCTGCCAGCAAAGATACTGCTCCACCATTTGGGCAACCCAATGGGGCAAAGGATGATTCGCCGCCTGCTGATAACGGTCTGCCTGCAAGTCTTCGCCATCGGTGAATAATGAATCCTGAGCCTGTTTATCCACCACACCTTCCTGAATCGCCTTGAGCGCCTTGGCCAGCTCCTGATCCATCAATTCCGGATTCACCAGCGACTCCATAAACAGTTCATCGAAAAGGTGGTTAGCCTCCGCCGAATCCAGCACATCACTGATTTTATCGACACCAAACTCCTCCAGGATGGTTTGCAGCTTCCCTTCCAGTACATCCCGAACCCGGTGCTCGACCGTATCCTCCAGAACAAAGTTCAGAGCTTTCACCCGATACTTTTGCCCAATACGGTCCACCCGGCCAATACGCTGTTCCATCCGCATCGGGTTCCAGGGAATATCGTAGTTAACAATCACATGGCAGAACTGCAGGTTCAAACCCTGACCCCCGGCATCGGTAGAAATCAGTACCCGGGTGGTATCCGCAAACGCGGCTTGCACTTTTTTTCCGTTCCGACAGATCCATAGAGCCATTAAGACAAACGACACTGAGGCCCCGCTCTTCAAGGAATCGAGCCAGCATTTGCTGGGCAGGTACAAACTTAGTGAACAAATACCTTGAGTTCCGGGTCTTTCTCTTCCTGCTGAAGCTTGTAAATCCACTCCAGCAATGCCTCAGCCCTGGCATCCTGCTGGGTTTTCATGCACTGCTGAGCCATCGCCAGCAAGCGTGTGACATCGGCCTTTTCATTGTCCAGCAAATTCTGGGACAGTTTAATCAGTCTATCCAGCTGCTCCTGGCTGTCCTGCTCCGCCCAGTCATCCGCAAGAGACAATGGCAGACTATCCTCCACCACCGTGTTTTCCAGCACTCGCAACCGCCGCTCCAGTGTGACAGCAATAGCGGCACTGCTGGAGCTGACCAGCCGCTGCATCAAGATCATTAAAAAGCCGATGGCATTCTGCTTGTCCGCTTTTCAATCGGCTTGATGCTATCAACCGGGCAAACCACCTGATCATACCGTTGCGAGATATTATCCTGCTCATCCAGCGGCTTCTGATCACCGGGAATCACCAGCTGAAACGTCTCATTAAAATGGTTCTGCATTTCTGAAACCCACTGGCTCACCAACCCTTTAGGTGCCGCCACCAGAATCCGACTGGCCATGCCCCGGAGTTTCAGTTCACGCATCACCAGACCGGCTTCAATGGTTTTCCCAAGCCCCACTTCATCGGCAAACAGATAGCGAACCTGCTTGCGGCTCATGGCTTTATTCAGGGCTTTCAGCTGATGCGGCAGAGGAATCACATTGGACTCAATCGGTGCCAGCAATACATCTTCCGTCTGGGCATTGGCAATGCGCCCGGCGGTGGCCAGCCAGCTGATCAGATGACCAATGCCTTCATGCAATCCCTTGCTACCGGATTCCGGTACAACCAGATCATTAACAGGTACCTTAACCACCTGATCCTGCTGTTGCAGCCAGTGCCGATAAAAGGCTTTCCCCCAAAGGCCAGAGTGATCAATCACCTTGCCGTATTGCTGATAGGCCTTGCTCCAGCCCAGTCACCGATTTGAAACATACACAATGGTCGAAATCCGATAAATAGAGGTTGGGAAATTAAAGCTGACCACCGTCACGAGGCAAAGGGTGGCCCTGCTCATCAAAACAGTCGGTAGCAGTGCCGGGCAAGGCTCGTATCAGGCGATTGCGCATATCGGCATCATCGGCAAAGACGGTCATCCAGATACTCCAATAAGCATGACCCACTGCCGTTTCAACCACCTGCTCCCTGAAGTCTTCATTATCATTGCATTGCAACCGTTCTTTTGCCCTTTCTGCAATCGACCAGACTTCAATTCCGGCCTGCCAGCGCCGGTCAGATGACTTTGATGTATGGGGTGTTTTGTCCAGCCCCACCAACTTGATCATGGCATTGGCTTTTTCAGCAAGATCAGGAGCCAGAGAAGGGTTCGATCGCACAACGCCATCTTCACCATAAACAAAAGCGCAGAAAGTATGGTCTGCATCAGGCCAAAGATAATCAGCGAGCTTCACATCCGTGTCACTTTTGGTTGAATTGCAGTTGCTTCAACCCAGCAAAAGATTGGCCCAGGAAAGCTCCAATGCAGGATAATGTTTTTTGGGCTGGACGTGTTCTACAGCAAGGGAGGCATCCAGCTTCATTTCACAGTAAGAGCAATAGCCTCCCAGACGATCCAGCAAATTTCTGCGGGCGTTTTGATACCTTTTGAACCGCTTGGGATTGCCATGCTTATCCAGAGGCACATCACCTCGCACTACCGGCCTCATGCATCAATGCTCTGGACAGCTCTGGATGATTTGCCCATGCCAGCGGCCATCCGCTCCATCTCCAGAAAAGCGTAATAAGCGACATTGTCACTGAACGGTGCACTCAACTCATCAAGCTCAGCCTTCAGCGCTTCTTTTTCCTCTGCTGATGCGGCTCCAGCCTTATGCAACAGTGCGTAATACTTCTGGGCAGCCTCATACATTTTCTGGTTTCGCTCACTGCGAGAAGGCACCCCAATCCCCATAATATCCTCAACCGTCTCCCGAGCTTTTTTAAAGCCAGCCCGCAACGCCTCACCCCGTGGCTGTTTGATTTTCTTGCTGCTGGATTTGTAGGTTTCAAACTCTTTGAGCAGTGATTGCATCACCAAAATTTTTAACCGCTGGTATGATCACCGTGTTACCCGGCATAAACAGAGCCCCACCAACCCAGCACCAGAAAAGTACACACCAAAAAGCATCAGAGACACGGCCAAATCCCTGATTATTGATGCCGGGGTGGACCGGGAAACCCGCAACCTGATCCAGAGTCACCAGCTAACCGGAGTGGATTACGAACACTACGACCGGCACGAACACCTGCCAGAAAAAAGAGCAGCCACTGCCAAATAAAATAAATCCGTGTAGATCAAAGGAAGGAACCAAGAGTAAACTGTCGATTATTTACCACCACATCGGACCGTTGCAGGGATAGCCAGGCCCATGCCCATACCTGATTTTCAAACCACCATGTGCCTACTGCCAGGCTCCGTTGAATGGTGTAGAAATCCCATTCCAGCAAGCCTTCAAGAAAGTTTGCAATGACTTCCAGCTTCAAATCCATCGACAGCGACTACTTTAATGCCGAATAGGAATGCCGAATAGGGAACGCACGTCAGGGGCAGACAGACCATGAGCACCATAAATCAAACACCAGAACAGATCGCTCGTGACAACATCGACCAGATGCTGGCCAAAGCAGGCTGGGTTGTGCAGGAGCGAAAAACACTGGACTGGAAAGCGGGTCCGGGCATTGCTGTGACGGAATACACCGGCTCATCCGGTCGTTCCGACTACGTTCTGTTTGTAGACCGCAAAGCCGTGGGCATTATAGAAGCCAAAGCGGAAGATAAAGGCTACAACCTCACGACGGTAGAAGAACAGTCTCAGCGCTACGCAGTATCAAAGCTGAAGTGGATACCTGACCAAAGTCACATACATTTCATCTACGAAAGCACCGGCATCATCACCCACTTTCGTGACCTCCGTGACCCGAAGCCCCGTTCACGGGAAGTGTTCAGTTTCCACCGCCCGGAAACCATCAGAAGCTGGCTGGAAAAATCCAAGTCACTCGCCGGTCGTTTACAAGACCTGCCAGAACTGAACACCTGCCCCCTGCGTGCCTGCCAGATCACCGCCATCACCAATCTGGACGCATCATTTAAAAAAAACCGCCTCCGCGCACTGATCCAAATGGCAACAGGTTCCGGCAAAACCTACACAGCCATCAGCTTTATCTATCGGTTGCTGAAATTCGCCGGCGCAAAACGCATCCTGTTTCTGGTAGACACCAAAAACCTTGGCGAACAGGCAGAGCAGGAATTTATCAACTTCACCCCGTCTGATGACAACCGCAAGTTCACCGAGCTGTATAACGTCCAGCGCCTGAACTCCAGCTTTATCGCCGATCATACTCAGGTCTGCATCAGTACCATCCAGCGGGTTTACGCCATCCTGAAAGACAAGCCACTGGATGAAGATGCCGAAAAACAAAACCCCGCCGAACTGAGCGCCCTGAATAAAGAACCGGTGCCCGTGGTCTACAACGAAAAAATCCCACCGGAACATTTCGACTTCATCATCATCGACGAATGCCACCGCTCTATCTACAACCTCTGGCAGCAGGTGCTGGATTATTTCGACGCCTACCTGATCGGCCTGACCGCCACGCCCGACAAACGCACCTTTGGTTTCTTTAAACAGAACATCGTCAGCGAATACGACCATGAAGCCGCCGTTGCCGATGGTGTCAACGTGGGTCACGATGTCTTCCTGATCAACACCAAAATCAGCAAAGCCGGTGCAACGCTGAAAGCGGAACAGCAAATCGAAAAGCGGCATAAACTCACTCGGGAAAAACGCTGGACTCAGCAGGACGAAGACGAAGCCTACTCCAACAAAGAGCTGGATAAAGAAATCGTCAACCCCAGCCAGATTATTACCGTGATCAACGCCTTTAAAAACAGCCTGCCCACCATGTTCCCCGGTCGGGAAGAAGTGCCCAAGACCCTGATCTTTGCCAAAACCGACAGCCACGCCGACGACATCATCAAAACCGTTCGGGAACAGTTCGATGAAGGCAACGACTTCTGCAAAAAGATCACCTATAAAAACACCGAAGACCCGAAATCGCTACTGGCACAGTTCCGCAACAGTTATAACCCACGCATTGCCGTCACCGTGGACATGGTCGCCACCGGCACCGACATCCGCCCGCTGGAATGCCTGCTGTTTATGCGGGACGTAAAAAGCAAAAACTACTTTGAGCAGATGAAAGGCCGTGGTACCCGCACCCTGGGCGAAGACGACCTGAAACGGGTCACGCCCTCCGCCACCAGCGCCAAAACACACTTTGTTATTGTCGATGCCATTGGTGTGACCCAATCGGTGAAAACCGAATCTCGCCCGTTGGAACGCAAACCTACGGTCTCCATGAAAGACCTGCTCGCCAGTGTTCTGATGGGGGCAAGAGATGAAGACACCCTCACCACACTGGCCAACCGCCTGGGCCGACTCAACCAGCAACTGACACCGGAACAGAAACAGCAGGTCAGCGACGTTGCCGGTCAGCCCCTGGGCACTACCATCAAACAACTATTGGGTGCATCTAACCCGGACACCATTACCGACCTAGCCAGGAACAACAACGGACTGTCTGATACACAGACACCCAGTGACAAACAATGTCAGGAAGCAAAAAAACAACTGGCAGACGACGCCTGCGATGTATTCACCGGCTCACTGAATGAACTGCTGGAAACCATTCGCAAAAGCCATGAGCAAACCATCGACAGCCACAATATTGATCAGCTGGAACAGGCCGAATGGGCAGGCGATGCCAAAGCCAATGCTGAAAAGCTGGTGGCAGACCTTGCCGAATGGCTAAAGGAACACAAAGATGAGATTACCGCACTCTCTATCTTTTACGACCAACCCCATCGTCGGCGAGAAATAACCTACGATGCCATCAAAAATCTACTGGATACGTTAAAAGCCGATAAACCCGTGCTGGCACCGGTGCGAGTCTGGCAAGCCTACGCCCACCTGGACAATGTACAGGGCAAACAGCCCCTGAACGAACTGACGGCGCTGGTCGCCTTAATCCGCCGAAGCTGCGGAATTGATGGCAAAATTGACCTGTTTGGTGATACCGTCAACCGGAACTTTAAACGCTGGATCTTCAAACGCCACCAGGGCAATGCGCCTAAATTTACCGAAGAGCAGATGCAGTGGTTGCAGTTGATTCGTGACCATATCTCCGCTTCGTTTCACTTTGAGCGGGATGACCTGGAATATGCACCCTTTGATAATCAGGGTGGGCTGGGCAAGATGTATCAGCTGTTTGGTGGTGAAATGGATCAGTTGATTGATGAAATGAATGATGAGTTGGTGGCTTGATGGTTTTACAACTTGCTGATAAACATACCATTCCCAATGGTTGGACAGTCATTGGGTTAGGTGAATTTAGAAATAAGAAATCAATTTCTTTTAATCCTCAGAATGAAACTGAGAGAAAATTGGAGCTATATAGTGTTCCAAGCCACTCAACACATGAACCAGAAATTTTATCCAATAGTGACATTGGATCAAACAAACAATATGTCACTACTGGCGATGTACTGATTTCAAAGATCAACCCTCGGCTCAATCGCACATGGGTTGTAGGGAATTTCACAGCTCATGACAAGATTGCTTCAACTGAATGGGTTGTCTTCAAGAAGCAAAATACAATCTCATCTGCATTCTTGAAATACCTCCTCGAAACGGTAAGTGTGCGAGATTACTTGTCACACAATGCCTCTGGTGTAGGTGGCTCTTTGACAAGAGTCAAACCTATCTTATTTGATACTATCGAAATAGGCTTACCTCCAGCAGCAGAACAAACCCGCATCGTCGAGAAAATCGAGGAACTGTTCTCCGAACTGGATAAGGGCGTGGAAAGCCTGAAAACCGCCCAGCAGCAGTTAAAAGTCTATCGTCAGGCACTGCTGAAGCAGGCCTTTGAGGGCAAACTGACCGAACAGTGGCGCAAGGATAATCCCGACAAAATGGAGTCTGCTGAACAACTACTGGCTTGTGTCAAAGCCGAGCGGGGAGTTCGATATCAGCAGCAGCTGGATGAGTGGAAACAGGCAGTTAATGCATGGGAAGCAGCGGGTAAAGAAGTTAAAAAGCCTACGAAGCCGAAGCAGGCCAAAGAATTACCCTCTTTGACAGCGGATGAGTTGGCTGGTGTACCTGCACTTCCTGAAGGTTGGGCATGGATTAAGTTTGGCAATTTAACAGATTATGTGACTTCTGGCTCCAGAGGATGGAAAGAATATTATTCTAATTCAGGGGCTACATTTATCAGGGCTCAGAACCTTAAACACGACAGTTTGAATCTTAATGATATTGCTTATGTAGATCTGCCCGAAACTGTTGAGGGTAAGAGATCCAAGGTCAATACTGATGACATTCTTATCACCATAACCGGTGCAAATGTCACGAAAGCAGGCATTGTTATCGAGCACTTAGAAGAAGCCTACGTTAGTCAGCATGTTGCCCTTTGTCGTTTAGTAAATACATCACGAGCGAATTTCATTCATCAATATCTTATCAGCGGAACCGGTGGAAGGAAGCAGCTGGAAAAAGCAGCCTATGGAGCAGGAAAGCCGGGGCTCAATCTTGATAACATCTACTATCTATCTGTACCTGTTGCCTCCGAAGCAGAGTCCAAAATTGTCATTGAATATCTTCAGGCCCAGTTATCCCTTCTTGAAAAGCTCGAAGCTGACTTAAAAATAAATCTCAAAAAATCCGAAGCCCTGCGTCAAAGCATCCTGAAAAAAGCCTTCTCAGGGCAATTGGTAGCTCAAGACCCAAACGATGAACCCGCTTCAGAACTCTTGAAGCGCATTCGCACCGAACGTGAAACCGCCGAACTGGCAGAAAAAGAAGCCAAAGCCAAGGCGAAAAAAACAGCCCCAAAGCGTAAGCCTAAAGCCACCAAACCGACTGCCGCCTGAACCTTAAACGACAGAATTTATCTATGAACGCATCAACCATTACTTCCCGTGTCTGGAACTTCTGCCACTCCCTCCGTGATGTTGGGGTGGGCTATGGCGACTACCTTGAACAGCTCACCTACCTGATCTTCCTGAAAATGGCAGACGAATACAGCCAGCCACCCCATGACCGGGATATGGGTTTGCCAGTGGGGTATGACTGGAAAAGCCTGACAAATAAAAATGGTGCTGAGCTAGAAATTCATTACATCAACTTACTTCTAAAATTAGCCGAAGAAGACGGTATGCTCGGGCAGATTTTCACCAAAGCCCAGAACAAAATTCAGGACCCCGCCATGTTGCAGCGGGTGATCGAGATGATCAATAAAGAGAACTGGTCAGTCCTTGGTGCCGATGTAAAAGGCGATATCTACGAAGGGCTGCTGGAAAAAAACGCCGAAGATACCAAGTCCGGCGCAGGCCAATACTTTACCCCCCGTGCGCTGATCAATGCCATGGTGGAATGTGTGCAACCACAACCAGGCAAAACCATTGCGGACCCTGCCTGCGGCACCGGCGGTTTCTTCCTGTCTGCTTACGATTACCTGATCAAACACCATCCACGCATGGATAAAGAGCAGAAGAAGTTCCTGAAAAACGGCACCTTCCACGGTAATGAGATTGTCGCCAACACCCGCCGACTCTGCCTGATGAATATGTTCCTCCATAATATCGGTGAAATTGATGGCACCCCTTCAGTGCTCTCCACCGACGCCCTGATTGCTGATGGCGGCTTACGGGTTGATTACGTGCTGGCAAACCCGCCGTTCGGTAAAAAGAGCAGTATTACCGTCACCAATGAAGAAGGTGAACAGGAAAAAGAGGACTTCACCTACAACCGACAGGACTTCTGGGCAACCACGTCCAACAAACAGCTGAACTTTGTCCAGCATATCCGCACCCTGCTGAAAACCACCGGACAAGCGGCAGTCGTCGTGCCAGATAACGTTCTGTTTGAAGGCGGTGCTGGGGAAACCGTCCGAAAAAGTCTGCTGCAGCAAACCGACCTGCACACCATTCTGCGACTGCCGACCGGTATATTCTATGCCAACGGCGTAAAGGCGAACGTGCTGTTCTTCGACAACAAGCCTGCCGCAAAAGAGCCGTGGACAAAAGCGATCTGGTTCTACGATTACCGAACCAACATCCACCACACCCTGAAGAAGAAGCCCATGCGCCTGGAAGACCTTCAGGAATTTATCGACTGCTACCACCGGGCCAACCGCTACGAGCGCACGGAACGATGGAATGCTGAAACCAACCCGGAAGGACGTTGGCGCAAATACAACTACGAAGAGATCGTCAAGCGTGACAAAACCAGCCTCGACATCTTCTGGCTAAAAGACAAATCCCTGGTAGACCTGGACAACCTGCCCGACCCGGAGGATCTGGCGGCAGATATTATCGAAAATATGGAAGCGGGGCTGGATAGCTTCCGCACCATTGCGGCGGCGCTGGCTACTCCGTTGAAAAACTGACAGCTAATATTGGGCAGGATTATCCCTGCCCTTCGAATCACCAACACAATAACAATAATAGGTAACTTATGGCTAAAAACAGTGCCATCTACTACAACTCAGCAGAACATTTGATGCTCGATGCTCTTCACATCCGAACAGATCGTGAAAGCTCATCGGCATCTGAAATTCTACACAGAATCAGGCATTATAAAAAAGATCACAGTCTTTTTAGGAGGGATAAACGCGCTTATATAGAACAAGAGATGGAACTCATCAATTCACTTGCAAGTGACAAGATAAACCGAAAAGACCATGATCATTTAGAAAGGTTACTTGATGCCCCGCTATTTGATAAAAATGACGACTTGCTCAATATCGATTGTATTCATTTTTTAATAGCAACATCGAATATTGATATTGATGATTTCAGCGATGGTCCTGAAATAGGGTCAATGCTCCATATGAAATACCATAAGCTCGAAAAATATAGCTATCTGCTTCACCAAGCAAAAGATAAAAAAAGAAAAAATGTTACTGGTAAACGAAACATAAAAAGATACCCACACATTGATGACGTAAAGAAAATGGTGCGCATAGCCAAATCTAAAAGTCCTGACATCAAAAATAAAGAGTTATGGTTAAAATTCAATCGAGAATGGAAGGGTTACAAAATTGATGGGCAGGTTAAAACACAACTAATTTTCAAGGGATTCCCCCCTGAGGGCAGGGCGATAGAACCAGACGTACGACCATCCACTAAACACAAAACTTGACTTTC
>NZ_JAHHPO010000860.1 GCF_024606365.1 Endozoicomonas sp. ONNA2 | reverse complement strand
TCCGAGTGCTGATTATTGCCGTTGGTATACGACGGGATAATGAAGTTTATGAAATGGCAGAAAAACGGGTTTGATCATGGATAAATCAGAAAAGCAGTATGATAAATTTTTGCAAGATAAGGTTGATCGTGCAAGAGAATCACTGAAATCTGGCCAGGGCAAGTCTAATCATCAGATAGAGTCTGAGTTTGCCCGGCGTCGGTCGGTTTCCCGTGGGGAAGCCGACAAACAGTAATGACATGGATTCCCATGGGAGCCGTTATCAACGATGGCGGATACCAGGCTTATCCTCAATGCTGATAACCAATCGCTTACCCAAGGCATTAAGAACCGCTTCAATGCTCTGGATTTTTGAACCACTATGGGGGTCAAGCAATGTTCGGATAAACTTTTCATCCTTGCTGATCAGGGCGGCCAGATCCTTTTTTTTATGATGTTTTCTTTTCTGTTCTGAATAAATGGCTGCCTTTGCAGCAATAAGCGCAGAAGGTGCTACCGGATAGGTGTTCACCGCCAGCATATCACCGGGAACCGGTAATAATTCATTATTCTCCATGGTGGTGGAAATCAGTTCATCAAGACAATCCACAGACTCCGACAGATCTTCATCTATGGTTTCACCATCCGTTCCACCCCAGCCAAAATCCTTAAATTTCACTAAATAGCGGCCATTTTCATCAATGATTACGGTTGCCGGATATTGTATTTTCACCGTCATATACTCTGGGTTTTAAAATCCATTAATCAATAAATCAATACTTATCAATTACAAGCATGGAAAGACGTTTTAATGAAGCATAAAATGGTCAGTGCAAGTTCTTACAGTCACACTCGGTTTTTATCTCATCCCGATCCAGATTAAAAGCAGTACAAAGATCATCATTTACCTTTTGCATTTTATCAGATTGAAATGACAAGGCTCTCTGTAAATAGTTACTGACTTCATAACAGTTTTTGACTAAAGCATAACAGGTGCCATAGTCCTTACCTTTGACCTCGATTGTTGCGCCAATAAAAAAATTACCATGTTTATCAATTTCAAAATGCATGGCAGACCACGGCTGAAAGCAGGGCGATAGAACCAGACGTACGACCATCCACTAAACACAAAACTTGACTTTC
>NZ_JAHHPO010000859.1 GCF_024606365.1 Endozoicomonas sp. ONNA2 | reverse complement strand
ATTGATCCTTGAGAATGAGTGTGTTCAGCAAGTTTTCCTGTTGGTTAATGAAATAAATTTATTACATGTGACCGGATCTTCGGATCGAATGCATTTGACAGAACAGGCATCAGGCAGTGACCGTTCAGATGCCTGTCATTTACCTGCACCACCCAGTGACCGACGTCGAAGTGTTTCCCGTGAGAATCATTCTTTTTCTGGAGTTGACCACACACCGCAATATTTTACCTGCCATGTTAATGGTGAAGAAAAAACATTTGATTCGATTGATACGCTATTATCGGAGCAGACATTATTACGAAACTTCCGTGATAATGCCAGGTTATACAACGTGGACTCATATATCCCTGCTACCGATGCTATTCTTAAAATCTTAATTAAAGATAGCCAGGAGTGGACCGCTACGTTTCTATTAATTAATGATATTAAAAAAACGGTACCAACCACTAATGCGGATAGCAATGCGCAAAGATGTCTGGGGGCATCTCACCGTCGCTTTCTCCCCAGTTCGGCACTTCATGCCGTGGAGTTTGATAGAGAAGCGAGCGCAAGGTTCCTGCGGGAAACGATGTTTAACTTGCGTGAGGACCGAACGCCAGAGGATAGAATGACTGTACATGAAATTGAAAACCGCGAACAAACCCGACGTGCCCAACAGGATTGGGGCTGGCAGAGTCAGCGAGGTTCTACCTCGGCTATCGATAGCAATGTGCAAAGATGTCTGGGGGATTTTCACCGTCGCTTTCTTTCGGGTTCGGCACTTCACCACGCTATGGACAGGTTGCATGGAAAAGTGAATGCTGCTCGTGACCCAAACAATCAGCTGAAATTGAACTTATTACAAATCCTGGAAAATCTGCTGACACTGCCAGACGATCAGTGGGCCGATACCGGTGCAGAAATTGCCGGGATGATTGACGCTGCTTATGACCGCGATTGTCAGGATCACACATCAGAAATCATCGATCAAATCAAGACGCGAATGGCTTTCATTAATATCAAACGAGAACTGGAGGTGGGGGCTGATACTATCGAGATATTCGACCTGTTGAAGAAATTAAAATTATTTTTTAATGAGTCAGTACTCTACAAAGTAAT
>NZ_JAHHPO010000858.1 GCF_024606365.1 Endozoicomonas sp. ONNA2 | reverse complement strand
AACCAAAAAAATGCGTGGCAAGAGAACTCCCGAAAATTTTATGCTATCTGATGCAGACGGCACAAACCTATGAGAGTATGGGCGGAAATCTCAATGAACCGGTGAAGATTGACCGGGTCATCATTGATGGTCGGGTGTTTAAGAATATTGAGGCTTACCTGATCAAAATGAAGGATGGCTCTATTCAGATTCGCAAAATGGATTTGGTTTTCGAGAATGAAAACCGGGTTGATGTTGATGTCGAAGTGACCGGAGTATCCATTGCCTATCAATTACCGGAAAAAAGCAAGTTGTACAAAGCCGCCTTGTTAGCCGCTGCCCCCGGGATGAGCCCTGCGGATTTAGCCCGGAATGTGCTTGATACATTTCTCCCGGAACATATTGATTTCAATATTGATCAAATTTCGGCCGAGTTCCATGATAATATTCTGGACTCTTCCAAAGTAGATATTCTCAGTTTTGGCCTTAGTAGAGTGAAACTCTCTGTTAACTTACATAAGTACCTTCCAAGACCCTACATTGATATCAGCGTCGGGCCGCGGGATGGCCATAAAAAAGTTGAGTCAATAAAGTTCAATGTAACTGGCCAGGGGGTGGTTGATCATGTTGAGGCTAATATTAGCCTTGACCGTCATCGCCATGGTGTTGCTGATGTAACGGCACTGCTGGAGCCCGCCCGGCTGAATGGTTTTGCCGGATGGCTGCTTGGCGGGCCTGTCAAAATCAATACAAAAGTGGCTATCAACGATGGGATAGCAAAACTGGACGATATTGATTCAATCCGTGTTCGTGCCGGCCGTTTCGGCAGGGTATGTAAAGCTCTGGTTAAAAATACCATTCAAGCCAATAATCCCGGTTTCACGTTGGCAGACGATGGCAGGGCGGTTATCAAGTTAAAGTTAACGCTATTCTCTGAAAAAAGGTCAAACCCGATTACTCGCTGGTTAGCCCAAACGGCCAATCGCGTCTTACAATTTTTCACCAGACCTATTGAAATACCGATGTCGTTCAAAGGTGCTCCCTACGCACCGCCATTGCCAGGTGAAAAGGGGATTGGGTCATTTAATGCCTTGCGCTTTATTGATGGCTTGTTTAACCCCTGTCCCTTGTCCATTCACAGTGATACCCATGAACAACTGCTGCGTGAGTTGCGGATGGTTGCAATTGATGAGAGCCCGCAAGAACATCTTGAGCGGCTTGACAATATTATTGATCAGGTGATCGAAGAATTCCGGATGGGCAATGCTCCGTCACACCTCATTCTGGCCAGGCAGATTCCCCTGGATAGTCTGGTTTTGCTGGTTAATCGTGTGAAGGGCAATGAAACCAGGCGGAATGATCTCTCCCGTCTGCTGTTCCTGGTTGCCAATCTGGTGGAAGCGCTACCGGAAAAAGCGGTGCAACTGGTACACAG
>NZ_JAHHPO010000857.1 GCF_024606365.1 Endozoicomonas sp. ONNA2 | reverse complement strand
TGGAAAGACTTATCTGAGAAATGAACAGTTAACTGTAAATAATCATAAGATTCCATTACCAAATTGCAACTATATTCAATATGGCAAAGCTGCAAATTCATGGGCTAAACCCAGTTTATAAGGTATTCTGTCTGCCCAGAGCAGTCAAGCATGATACCACACCAATTCACTCAAACAGCATGACAACACAGCGCTTTGGATAATGCCTGACACAATATCACTTTTGCCTGATCATGTTACCAGCTTTCCTCCCATCGAGCATGCGTTCAAGCAGCCCGATGGGCTTTTGGCCATTGGGGGTAATCTTGAGGTTGACACATTGGTAATGGCTTATCGCCATGGTATTTTTCCATGGTTTAATGAGGGCGATCCTATTTTATGGTGGTCACCATCCCCACGAATGGTGTTGAAACCGGGAGAGCTTTATTTATCCCGCTCATTGCGAAAACTGCTGCGAAAAAGTCTCTACCAAGTCACTTTTGATCACGATTTTCCTGCTGTTATAGCGGCCTGTGCAAGTATCCGCAGAGACTCGAAAGGAACGTGGATTACTAATGAAATGATAGATGCCTACACTGCTTTGCATGATGCCGGGCATGCACATTCTATCGAGGTCTGGCAAGAAGGCAGGCTTGTTGGAGGACTATACGGGGTAGCCCAAGGTCGAATATTTTTCGCGGAATCCATGTTCAGCAGGGAAAGCAATACCTCCAAAATTGCCATGACTGCCCTTTCTCAACAACTTTTAGCCTGGCAGTTTGGACTGATTGACTGTCAGGTCTATTCGGATCATCTAAACTCTCTTGGAGCCAGGTTGATATCAAGACCCCGGTTTCTGGATTATCTGGACCGCTATTGCTTACAGACATCTTCCTGTGCAGACTGGAAACAGGAATGGCAATGGAATGACCTTCGGTAATGAGCCAATATAAGAATCTCAAATTTTATGCTACACAGCCCCATGAATGCAGTTACCTGCCAGAAGAGCAGGCAACCACACTATTTTTGGACCCGGAAACTCCACTGGGCAAAGAGTTATGTAGTGACTTGGCCGATATTGGGTTTCGACGAAGTGGCCAACATATTTACCGTCCCCACTGCAGCCGTTGCAGGGCCTGTATACCGGCGAGAATACCCGTAGATGCATTTCAAATGAGAAGAGCGCAGCGAAAGACCTGGAATCGCAATTCTACGCTCATGGTTGCCAAAGTTTCTGCAGATTTTCAGGATGAGCATTACCTGCTCTATGAAAAGTATATCAATCAATGTCATCAGGATGGTGACATGTATCCTGCAACTATCGAACAGTACACAACTTTTCTGGTTGAAAGCACCGAATTTTCCTCATTTTATGAATTCCGCCTGGACGGACAATTGCTTGCAGTATCGGTTGTGGATCATTTACGAAGCAGTCTTTCAGCAATTTACACCTTTTACGACCCTGGGTTTTCGCAACGAAGTCTTGGTCGTTATTGTATTTTATGGCTCATAGCTGAGGCCAGAAAACTGAACTTGCCCTACCTTCACTTGGGGTATTGGATCCGAAACTGCCAGAAAATGAATTATAAACTCGAATACCGTCCTGTGGAGCTTTTTATCAGCCAGAAATGGCAGCAATTGAAATAATACGACTGACAATAATGGGTGCTTTGCTTTACAAATTGTTTTCAGGCAGAATGCCAAACAAATTTAACCAAGCCGTACCAACCCCTCTGAGGTAGTTATTTAATGGCAAAAGAAGAAAGTCTGGAAATGGAGGGTGTCGTTATTGATACACTCCCAAATACCATGTTTCGTGTTGAGCTGGAAAATGGCCATGTTGTCACCGCGCATATTTCCGGGAAAATGCGCAAGAACTACATCCGAATTCTGACTGGCGATCGGGTAAAAGTAGAGCTGACGCCATACGACTTGACTAAAGGCCGTATCACTTACCGCTCTCGCTAACAGCGGTGCTCACCTCTGAGCACCGCCTGCTATCTTCAACCTGGTTCACCATCAATTGCCTCCAGATCTGAAGCACGGCTTTTGGCTGCCTCAAACTTAAGGTGCAACTCTCCCTTGCGAACAGTCACTTTCACATTACCGCCATGCTCAGCAAGCTTGCCAAACAGAATTTGTTCCGCCATAGGCTTTTTCAAGTGTTCCTGAATAACCCGACCCATAGGCCTTGCTCCCATTTGGCGATCAAAACCTTTCTCTGCCAGCCAGGAGCGGGCCTTGTCATCAACATCCAGTTGCACGCGCTTTTCATCCAGCTGTGCCTGAAGTTCAGTAAGGAATTTATCAACCACGTGCTTGATAATTTCATCATTGAGCGCGACAAAGGGAATAATGGCGTCCAGACGATTTCTGAATTCAGGTGTGAAGGTTTTCTTAATGGCCTCATTGCCATCAGTGGTATGATCCTGCTCAAGAAAGCCCATCGAGCTTCTGGTCATGTTTTCAGCACCGGCATTGGTGGTCATAATCAGAATCACATTCCTGAAATCAGCCTTACGACCATTGTTGTCTGTGAGAGTGCCATGATCCATAACCTGCAGTAGCAGGTTGAAAACATCGGAGTGCCCTTTTTCTATTTCGTCCAGCAACAGTACGCAATGAGGCGTTTTATTGATGGCCTCGGTTAACAGGCCACCCTGATCAAACCCGACATAACCCGGAGGCGCCCCTATAAGACGTGATACCGTGTGAGCTTCCATGTACTCAGACATATCAAAGCGCACAAGTTCAATACCCAAGGCTTTTGCCAGTTGGCGGCAAACCTCTGTCTTACCGACACCGGTCGGCCCGGAAAACAGGAAAGAACCAACGGGTTTTTCTGGTGCCTTGAGGCCTGCCCTTGAAAGCTTGATCGCCGTGGATAACGAAGTGATCGCTTCGTCCTGTCCGAATACCACCATTTTCAGATTACGCTCAAGCTTGCCAAGCAGCTCCTTGTCAGATGAAGATACAGACTTTGGCGGAATTCTGGCCATCTTGGCCACAATGGTTTCCACATCATCAACATCAATAACTTTCTTCCGCTCGGACTCAGGCTGAAGCCTCTGATAGGCACCCGCTTCATCAATAACATCAATGGCTTTATCGGGCATATGACGATCATTGATGTATCGGTCTGCCAGCTCGGCCGCTGCCTTCAGGGCTTCATCCTGGTACTCAATGGTATGATGTTCTTCAAACTTCTTTTTCAGTCCCAGTAGTATCTGGAAGGTGTCGTCAACGTTCGGCTCGACAATATCCACTTTCTGGAATCTTCTTGCCAAGGCCCGATCTTTTTCAAAGATACCGCGAAACTCCTGAAATGTGGTAGAACCAATACAGCGCAGCTCACCAGAAGTCAGCATAGGCTTCAGGAGGTTTGAGGCATCCATCACTCCACCAGATGCAGCACCTGCGCCGATGATGGTATGGATTTCATCGATAAAGAGAATGGCATGATCCAGCTTCTTGAGTTTGCCAAGTAACTGCTTGAATCGCTTCTCAAAATCACCACGATACTTGGTTCCTGCCAAGAGCGAGCCCAAGTCGAGAGAGTAAACAACAGCCTTGGACAAAACCTCCGGCACGTCACCATCAACAATCCGTCGGGCCAGGCCTTCAGCAATGGCCGTTTTCCCAACGCCAGCCTCGCCTACCAGTAAAGGGTTGTTTTTCCGGCGGCGGGTAAGAATCTGACAGACCCGCTCAACTTCCTCAGCCCGACCAACCAGAGGGTCAATTCTGCCGAGACGTGCCTGATCATTCAGATCGGTCGCATAAAGTTTGAGGGGGTTCTTGCTGCCATTACTGCTACTCTCCGGCTCCATTTCATCAGCCAGATCATTACCAAGCTCTTCGAGTTCCTGACCTGGCGTTTTGGAGATACCGTGAGCGATAAAATTAACAACGTCTATGCGAGCCACATCCTGTTGCTTCAGAAAGTAAACAGCCTGACTTTCCTGTTCACTAAAAATAGCGACAAGTACATTGGCACCGGTAACTTCCTTTTTACCGGAGCTTTGCACATGAAAAACAGCTCGCTGCAGCACTCTCTGAAAGCCAAGTGTCGGCTGAGTCTCTCGCTCGTTGTCATCATCGGGTATTAATGGGGTCGTTGAGCTGACAAACTCTGTGAGATCCTGGCGAAGTTTATTAAGATCAATTCCACAGGAAGCCAGAACTCTTACTGCGGACTCATTATCCAGTAAGGCAAGTAAAAGATGCTCTACCGTCATAAATTCATGACGATTATTACGGGCGTCTTTAAATGCATTATTCAGTGTTGCTTCGAGGTCTTTGTTAAGCATATGGTGTAACCTTGAAAACGCTAATCGGCCTTTTCTGTCTTGCACAGCAGGGGATGGTCGTTTTCTCTGGAATATTCATTAACCTGCTGAGCCTTGGTTTCCGCGACATCCTTGCTGTATACACCACAAACGGCTTTTCCCTGGGTATGTACCATCAGCATAATTTGAGTCGCCTTTCCTTCTGGCATACTGAAAAACTTCTCCAGTACCTCAACAACAAAATCCATTGGTGTAAAATCATCATTCAGGAGTAAGACCTGATACATGGGAGGGGGAGCCAGTCTGGTTTTTTCCGGAACGACTGCAACGCCCAGATCACCATCTTGTTCCTCTCCCTCTTTTTGCAAGCTTAGACGAAACAGTTCGAGATTACTCATGGTTTTATGACTGCCAACCTTCAATTTGCAACTTAACTGTCTGGTAACCAACAGCGCACTCATGGAACTGCAAGTATGTACCACTGCCAATCATAAAAGCTGATCATAAAAGCTGATCATAAAAACAACGAGCACAAATTACTGATCGGCACGGCTTACAGACATTTGATGACAGAAGATAAATTAGTGCACACATACCAGGAAATTGACAAATTTGCCGAGATCTATATTCCCCATTCTAAAGATACTTGAGCAAATCACAATGATCGGCCTTCAAAAATTGATCGGATGACTCGCAGCACCAGGAGATACACGTAGATAGTACAATAAAAAGTACAATATAAGGGTCGAAAAGATAGTAAAGCCGAAAATGAATTTCCGGCTTTACTGATGAAAAGTTAACTGAAAACTTACATGTGGTTAATTATTTCATCGGCAAACTCAGAGCACTTGACTAACTTTGCGCCCTCCATCAGTCGCTCAAAATCATAGGTAACGGTCTTGGCTCCGATAGCGCCATCCATACCCTTGATAATGAGATCTGCCGCTTCATTCCAACCCATGTGACGAAGCATCATCTCAGCCGATAGAATAACGGACCCCGGGTTTACCTTATCCTGGCCGGCATACTTTGGAGCAGTACCATGAGTAGCTTCAAAGACGGCAGTCGGCGCACCAATATTGGCACCGGGAGCAATGCCGATACCACCAACCTGCGCAGCAAGGGCATCCGAAATGTAGTCACCATTAAGGTTCAGGGTGGCAATGACATCGTACTCTGCCGGACGAAGGAGAATCTGTTGCAGGAAAGCGTCAGCAATCACATCCTTGATGATAATATCTTCGCCGGTATTCGGGTTTTTGACAGTATGCCATGGACCACCATCCAGAGGCTGGCCGCTGAAGTATTCAACAGCTGTCTGGTAACCCCAATCCTTGAAGGCCCCTTCAGTAAATTTCATGATGTTACCCTTGTGAACCAGGGTGACGGATTTACGGTTATTATCAATGGCAAACTGAATCGCCTGTTTTACCAGACGCTCGGTGCCCTCTTTTGAAACAGGTTTGACCCCAATACCGCAGCCTTGCTCAAACCGGATTTTGGTCACGCCCATTTCGTTGCGCAGGAAGTTGATCAGCTTTTCTGCTTCGGCACTGTCGGCCTGCCACTCAATACCCGCGTAGATGTCTTCTGAGTTTTCACGGAAGATCACCATGTCCGTTTTTTCAGGCTCTTTTACCGGGCTTGGTACTCCCTTGAACCAGCGCACAGGACGAATGCAGGCAAACAGGTCCAGTTCCTGGCGAAGAGCCACATTCAGTGAACGAATACCCCCACCAACCGGCGTTGTCAGAGGGCCTTTAATGCTGACCACATACTCTTTGAGAGCCTCAAGTGTTTCTTCCGGAAGCCAGGTATCGTCATCGTAAACCCGGGTAGCCTTCTCGCCGCAGAAGACTTCCATCCACTCAATTTTACGTTTCCCCTTGTAGGCAGTCTTGACAGCAGCATCAACAACTTTCAGCATGGCTGGTGAAACGTCAGCACCGATACCGTCACCTTCAATATAAGGAATCACTGGGGTATCGGGAACATTCAGGGAGAGGTCTTCGTTGACAGTGATTTTGTCACCGTTGGCAGGCACCTTGATCTTTTGGTATCCCATTATCAACTCCGTTCGCTAATCATCGATTTGGCCAGATGAAAGACTGGTTCAATGCTTCTTGTCGTTATTTAAAGCGTGCAGCCACATCCAGCAGTAATGTCAGTAAGCTGGCCGCACAAAACGCATATACCATATACCATCCTCAGCCAGGAATAAATGACGTTTTGTTACGAAAACAAAAGGGCCATCTGCATTTACCCCTATCAATTTCCAGCAGTATGGCGCTTGTTTACCGGGAAAGGTAAAATGGCACGCTATTTTTTGACAGGTGGCAGTATACCCCAGTGATTAAGCATCCTTCCCAAACCAAAGTGATTGTTGGCATGTCCGGTGGTGTTGACTCGTCCGTATCCGCTTTGCTTCTGCAACAGCAGGGCTACCGGGTGGAAGCGCTTTTTATGAAGAACTGGGAGGAAGATGACGGGTCTGAATACTGCACAGCTATGACCGATCTGGCCGATGCCCAGGCAGTCTGTGACACACTTGGCATTCATTTACATAAAGCTAATTTTGCTGCTGAGTACTGGGAAAATGTCTTTGAACATTTTCTCAATGAATACCAAAATGGCAGGACTCCGAACCCGGATATCCTGTGTAATAAAGAGATCAAATTTAAAGCCTTTCTCGATTACGCATTAACCCTCGGCAGCGATTACATAGCGATGGGGCATTACTGCCGTCGAGTGGATCATGCTGACCATAGCTACCTGGTGAAAGGGTTTGATAATAATAAGGATCAAACCTACTTTGTCCATGGGGTAAGTGAACAACAGATTGCCCGCACGCTCTTTCCAATCGGAGACCTGGAGAAAACCCGGGTCCGACGCATTGCCAAAGAACACGGGCTTGTCACCCATAACAAAAAAGACAGCACGGGTATTTGCTTCATCGGTGAACGCCGCTTCAAGGACTTTTTGCAGCAGTACCTGCCTGCACAGCCTGGTGTTATTGAAACGGAAGATGGCAAGTTGATTGGTGAACACTCGGGATTGATGTACCACACCATTGGCCAGAGGCAGGGCCTGAGGATCGGCGGACAGAAAAATGCCGATGAAGCGCCCTGGTATGTACTGGATAAAGACCTTGAAAGAAATGTGCTGATTGCGGGTCAGGGTAAGGACCACCCCCTACTCTTCTCAGATAGCCTGACCTGCTCCCACATTGACTGGGTTTCAGGAAAGGCGCCGGAGATACCCGGCCAGTTCAAGGCAAAAGTCCGTTACCGTCAGCAGGATCAGGGCTGCACGCTTGACCAGGATGCCAATGGTGATTACCAGGTTATCTTTGACCAGCCGCAAAGAGCAGTGACTCCGGGCCAGTCGGTGGTCTTTTATGATGACCTTTATGGTGAAAATGTCTGTCTTGGCGGCGGTGTTATTGAAACACGGGCTTGACCTTCACGAAACTTGAAAACTTATCAACGACAACGGAAACCCCAGAGAAGAAAATTGGTGCGATATTCTACGAAGGATCAGGTGGCTGCATTATCTGGTGTGTTCCAGGCCGCAGTGTTGGTAGACAAACTGGCAAGGACCGGGCAGCTGAGTGAAGAGGCCCTGGTCCCATCCATCCACAGTATTTTTGTCACCTCCCCCAATGATGTTGCCGAGGTTTATGGTGGTTTCGACCGTCTTGCCATGGGAAGAAAAACCCTGGAGTCCGTGTTAGCCAGGGACAGCTCTGCCATTCAGGGGAATGTTATCCGCTATGCGCTGGCCCTGATTCACATTGAGAAAAAACTGAGTCGTAACCAAAAGATGCCAGGCATCATTGGCGAGCGGCTCAATAGAACCAAAGAACAGGTGGATCATTTTGGCATGCTGCATGACAACGTGATTGCCAGCCTGGCCAGCATCTACCTGGATACCATCAGCACCTTTAAGACCCGGATACAGGTGTCGGGTGATATGCGCTACCTGCAGAACCCGGTTAACGCCAACCGGATCAGGGCCATCCTTCTGGCAGGTATTCGTTCTGCTACCCTCTGGCGCCAGTGTGGTGGCAGTCGCTGGCACCTGTTCATCAGCCGAGGCAAGTTACTTGATGGCCTGAAGCGTCTGTAATGGCTGAATATCAACGGTGCCTGGCCCATCCTCTGCAATGGAAAATCGCCTCTGATCTCACCCCTGATCCGCAATCTGATTGAGGCCAGCCTGGCAATGAATAGAATCAGACAGGGGTATCCGTTATCATGCGCCCTTTTCTCCCCGAGATTAAGGCATAAAACATGGAGCTGAATGCACTGACCGCCGTCTCTCCCATTGATGGACGTTATGGTGACAAGACCCAATCCCTGAGAACCATTTTCAGTGAGTATGGGCTGATCCGTTTTCGGGTGGCGGTGGAGGTTCGCTGGTTGCAGTCTCTGGCCAGCCATCCTGCCATTACCGAGGTTCCACCACTGTCTGAATCAGCCAGCCAGCTGTTGAATGAGCTGTTCACTGGTTTTTCCATGAATGAAGCTGAACGGGTGAAAGCAATTGAACGCACCACCAATCACGATGTGAAAGCGGTGGAATACCTGATCAAGGAGCGCTTCCAGGGTCATGAAGAGCTGTCAGCGATCAGTGAGTTTGTCCATTTTGCCTGCACCTCGGAAGATATCAATAACCTCGCCCATGGCCTGATGCTGAAAACCGGCATGGCCGAGGCCGTCCTGCCGCAGATGCGCAAAATAATCTCGGCCATTGAACAACTGGCCATAATCCATGCCGCCCAGCCCATGCTATCCAGAACCCATGGCCAGACCGCCTCCCCGACCACCCTGGGTAAAGAGATGGCCAATGTGGCGTACCGCCTGAAGCGTCAGCTTAAACAAATCGAAGGCATTGTCCCCATGGGAAAAATCAATGGCGCTGTCGGCAACTACAATGCCCATCTGTTGGCCTACCCGGAAGTGAGCTGGGCGGAACATGCCGAACAGTTTGTCACCAGCCTGGGTCTGGAGTGGAACCCCTACACAACACAAATCGAACCCCACGACTACATTGCTGAGCTTTACGATGCCATCTGCCGCTTCAACACCATTCTGATCGACTTTGACCGGGATATCTGGGGTTACATCTCACTGGGGTATTTCAGGCAGAAGACCGTTGCCGGCGAGGTGGGCTCTTCAACCATGCCCCACAAGGTCAACCCCATTGATTTTGAAAACTCGGAAGGCAACCTGGGCATCGCCAACGCCATTATGCAGCACCTGGCCACTAAATTGCCGGTTTCCCGCTGGCAGCGGGACCTGACGGACTCCACCGTGTTGCGCAATATGGGCGTTGGTCTGGGCCAGAGTCTGATTGCCTATGCCGCGACCCTTAAGGGCATTGGCAAACTGGAAGCCTCCCCTGCCCGCCTTGGGCAGGACCTTGATAATGCCTGGGAAGTACTGGCCGAGCCCATTCAAACCGTCATGCGCCGCTACGGTATCGAACAACCTTATGAAAAGCTCAAGGCATTGACCCGTGGTCAGGAAGGCATCAGCCAGGCGACCCTGGCAACATTCATTGATGGCCTGGCGCTTCCCGCTGATGTGAAGGCCGGGCTGAAAGCGCTGACCCCGGCCACTTATATTGGTGATGCGGTAGAGCAGGCTCTGGCAATTTAACTGAGGAATACCGACAGGGATTTGGTAAAAAGGAGGGACAATACCGCAAATCATAAGGTGATTATCCGTCAGTCCCGGATGATCACCACAAAAACCGATCAAATCATCTGAACTATTTCTTCTGTCTTCAAAAGATCGCCGGAATGTCTAATATGTTATGCTAAAACTCCCATGGATAAGCGTGCTTACAGTGAGGAGCCGATGACGTATTGCTCATTCGGCCACACATACCATGTCCGTTTCATTACAGAATATTACACCCTGAACCCTGATCATGCTCCCCGTAAAAACCCGGACTTAAAGTGCTTTTCATGCTTCAATCCAATGCCGTCAAGCATGCCCGTATGGGATGGCGAGGCCTTTATTTGCCCGATCCGCAAAAGCGAGCTGGATGCCTACACCTTACGTTGGTGCCCCCATGACTTTCTCCCATCAGTATTCCAGGA
>NZ_JAHHPO010000856.1 GCF_024606365.1 Endozoicomonas sp. ONNA2 | reverse complement strand
AGCTAAGGCTATGCTCCCTACGTTGCGCCTTGCATAGTAACTGTCCACTTAGCCATAAATATACGATTCCATTTGGCCAACTACTTATTTTTTGTCGTTTTAGCTAATGAACTGCTCATGTTCGAAGGTAATTTGAAGTATGGTAAAGACCAGGGTTTGAAACTCTCTCTCTGTCTTCAATAAACTCGCCCTGATCATTGAGAAACATGTCTGTTTCATATAAATCATGCCATATGTCCTGTCGACGGGGACAATGATCATATAATGATTGAAGGTGAGTTGCTTCATCCATTGTAAGGCCTTGAGCTATTCCTGTCATGACTGGAAGCAGACGGTTAAATCTCGCTAAATGGGCCAACTCAAGGGCATTACTGTTTGCCCATGTCATACGCTTGCGCAATGAATGATGGTTATAAAAAGGGATTAAATCCAAAGCCAGTTCTTCATTATTTGTTTTGATGGCCAATATCAGAGGTGTATTGTTACCAAATTGTCTTTCTAACGTTTTTTTATTTGGTGTGATCAACAACTCATGATTTGTTTTTTTCAGATAATTGAATATGGCTCTTGAATAACTTTTATCTCTGGCGGCAATTGCTGCAGTAAATGGTGTATTTTCAAAAGGTGTTGAGTCAAATTCCAATAATGTGGATTCTATGCCCTCTTTTTCCAGAAGAAGTTCAATGAACGATTCCCGCTCTTTTGATGTTGAAAAATTGTTAACTGCACTTTTTGGCATATTTGTAATATCGAAAATAACTTTAAATAATATATTTGGCCTGAAGGCATCACCTCTGTATGCCAAAGGATCTCCTCCCCTTTGCAGTAATTTTAATGCACTGCACCAATCAACCTGTTCTGCCGAAAGTACTTTCAAAAGCTGATGCGTGGCTAAATTTTGTCCACTTTCCAGGCTTGCAGTCGTTGGTTTTTTTACTTTTTCACCCGTCGGCAGGTGACTGGATTCCAACGCATACGGAGAGACTCTTTTCATTGCTGGAAAAAATCCCCGGCTTAATTTCCGGGTATTTCTTTTATTTATCGGGTTACTTTGATCAAGATACCGATTTCTATCCGGTGAATCAGTTAGATTAAATGGAACCATACCATTACCTGGAAAACTTTTGGGATGTAAGTGGTTAACCATATGAAAACATATGTTTCTGACTCCTTGTGCCGACACGCTCGGCAACTGCTCCTGTGTTGCTCTGTCTCCTGCATCCATGCCTTCTTTAAACTCTGCCACATAGCTACGGCTATGCTCTCGTTGTAGCTCATAGTACCAGCCCAAGTAGTCAGAAACATTCGATTCCATTTGGCCAGATGCTCATGTGTAGATCATCTCAATTATAAAAGGTTCAATTCGAAGTGAGAAAGAATGCAGGTTTTTCGATTTTCGTCAGTGCAACTGCTGTCCCAAAATACTGCCACCCATCATTCATTCAGAAAAATACCCCGGTTCCTGGGGAACCTAACTCTTAAGCAAATTTAAGGAGGCTGTCCGAGAATAGACTGCCCTTCGTGGCAACTGCTCCTGCGTTGCTCTAGCTCCTGCATCCATGCAGTCGTGCGGTGGCA
>NZ_JAHHPO010000855.1 GCF_024606365.1 Endozoicomonas sp. ONNA2 | reverse complement strand
ATTTTTATCCTCAATTTTCTGCCATCCTCGCTACGGGCGCTAATCTCGGACAGCCTCCTGGTGTTCGACGTAGCGGATATCATCAAGGATGCCGTCATTCTACCCAATGCATTTCTGAGTGCCGCTGAGGGTTTGTCTGATCAGCAGATGCGTAATCGCTGCATTGCTTTTATGGATGAAACCAGGGCGCTTGGCCTTTTATTCGACTCGGTGAAGAATGTCACGGAGAAAAGCTGGTGATCGTACTGTTTGTCAGTGAGTGTGAACGGCAGGCTGTCAGAAAATCCCGACGAATCCTTAACCGTTATGCCCGCCAGATTGGCCGAAGATCCTGGTTAGCACGTTTAAGCAAGGAAGGTATTGATGATGTTCATGCCGCCCTCAGGAGTGTCAGTTCCAGGCAGATGGCCGTGGCTTGTCATCGTATCTCAAGCCGAACCCGTACTGAGTTGCTCTGGGTGGTCGGCAGTCGGCGACATTTTGATCATGATGGCAATTATGCGTTTTCTTCATCCAGCCAGGATTTTCTGCGCCCTCCCCGGGAATCTTCGCCAATGGAACGGCTGGTTGCTTACCTGGCAGAGCTGGCCGGGCTTTTTCATGATCTTGGCAAGGACAACGCTTTTTTCCAGGGAAAACTCTGGCGAGCTATTCAAAAAGAGAACAGCAAAGCATTAGCGGACCCGGTACGCCATGAACTGCTCTCAGTTATGCTGGCCGGAAAACTGGCAGCCCTGGCCAGTGGTGTGCGGCATACCAAAAAGGCTGAAGACTCCCTCTGGCTGAAGGTTTTTAGCCATTTACCGGCCCTCAGTCAGTTATTTTCAGAGCAATCCGAACTGTTCAAGCCGGATGGTTCATGGAATGTTTCCGGGAAACAGGAGCCAGACAGTCCTTTCCCACTACCCAAGTGTAAAGACAATAATGTGCTGCTCTGGGCCTGGTTATGGATTCTTGGGTCCCATCATCGTCTACCTTTCGGAAAATATCAGGATGCTGGCAATGAAGCTCCATCACTAACCAGATGCTCCCATGTGCGCTGCGCGCCTGAAGACCCTGATTATTCCAATCAACTCAACCTTAATCTACGACCCGCAGATTCTGCCTCCCGCCCCTGGCAACAGGATGCTCGCTGGCTGGCCCGGGTCAGTCGCTGCACAGAGCGAATACGTCACTGGCTTGTGAATCATCAGACACAGATGTCAGACCCGGTATGGAGGGATGCATTCATTCGTACCATCACCCATTTTGGGCGCACCGGAATGATGTGTGCAGACCATTCAGTCTCTGCCAACGACAATGCAAAACCTTCTAACGCAGTAACCGGTACGCTTATAGCAAATACCGCAAGAGGAGGGCCGGGCTCAGTTCTTGGCACTCACCTGTTTAATGTGGGCAGGCAGGCTCGCAGCCTGTCCCGAGTGCTATGGCAGCAACATCTTGGTCTGCCATTTATTGCCAAAGAGGATATACCCCCACCCATGTTGCCGATATCCAGCGAGCCTGCCAATTCGGCTTTTGCCTGGCAGGATGCTGCCTGTAAAGTCCTGAAGGATGTAGCCAAAGCCGGATCCGATAGCGGGTTTATTGGCTTTGTTCAGGCAGGGACAGGCTTTGGAAAAACCCGGGCTTGTGCCCGGATTATGGCCACTTGCTCTTCTGAAGTTCGATACACCGTTGCCCTGGGATTGCGGACGCTGACCTTGCAGACCGGGCAGAGTTACAGAAACGAACTGGAGCTGAGTCGGCAACAAGGAATTGTCTAAAAATAACTTTCCCATTTCACTCTAATTCTGGAACTATGGTG
>NZ_JAHHPO010000854.1 GCF_024606365.1 Endozoicomonas sp. ONNA2 | reverse complement strand
CCTGGACTCTGGCTATTTTCTTTACCACTGTCTGTGCACTGGTGATCTGGGTTAAGTACCTGGACCATAAGGATCATAAAAAATAGTCGGTGGTGCCAGGTCTTTCATATCTGTCTTGATGGTCTACTTTTTACTCTTCATAAATAGAAAACCGGGGTCAAAACCGAGGTCAGGTCTTTCATCGTGCATTCCTGATTTAATGGTCTACCTTTCCAGTTCCATTAATAAAAATGAAGTAACCGGAAATGAGCAGACCACCAAGAATTGAGTATTCAGGTGCCCTTTATCATGTGACTTCCCGTGGGAATGAGCGCAGGGCTATTTACCGTGAAGACACCGACTTTACTTTGTTTCTCGATACCCTGGCTGAAGTATGCGACCCGTTTAACTGGGTAATTCATTCGTTCTGCCTGATGACCAATCATTACCATCTGGTGGTGGAAATAAAATCGTAGAAAATCGGGGTCAAAAATCGGGGTCAAAAAATCGGGGTCAGGTCTTTCATTATGCATATTCATCGTCGTGTATTATCAAAAATGAGCTATTCCACAACAGGTGCTCACTCTCATTTATTCAATTGATTCAATTAATTTCTGAACTCTGCTTGCTAATGCAGGCAAATCATTCTGAATGGTTTGCCAGACAATGGGAAGGTCAACTTTAAAGTAGCCATGAGTAAGGGCATTTCTCATTTCATAGGCATAAATAAAAGGTACCTCTTTGTGATCTTTCACAAACTGAGGAAAGTGTTTATCAACGTTGTTGCTGGCTTCACCAATAATTTCAAGGTTTCGGATGACTGCATCCTGAACAAGCGTGTTTTCGTAAAATTCTTGTTCACTCTTCAAATCAGCGATGTACGCTTGTATTCGCCCCACTGCCTCAACGATGTGAGATAGATATTCCACTAGCCTCAGTGCATTTTTCCCTTTCATATGGGCTTTGCCTGCGAAAGGATTTTATCTCTGATCGTGTCTGAAAGTGAGCCAGGAGTCAGGATGTCGACTTCTACACCAGTTAACTGCTTGAGTTTGTGACGGATCGCTCCGATATCAAACAGGGTCATGTCCTGGCCCGGGTCAATCAGTATATCCAGGTCACTGGTTTCGGTGTCGGTTTCATTCAATACAGAGCCAAATACCCGGGCATTAGCCGCTTTATGTTCTTTTATAACGGCTTTGATCTTTGCCCGGTATTTTTTTAATGCTGCCGATGGTCTCATGGGTTGCCTCAGCCAGTAGTCGTTTCTATATCTACTCTAACATATCTATTTGTATTGTCTTCTTTGCTCTGGCCACCTCATTGGCCTTTGTCTATCTGGCTTTGCTTATGGAGTCTAATCATGATTTAGATAAAAAGACAAAGAAGGAAACCGAGAAACCGGGGTCAGGTCTTTCATCGTGCATTTCCGACTTAATGGACTACTTTTTCAATTTCTGAATAAATATAAAAGTGGTACCAATGAACAAAAAACAACGTGAAAGAATGGCTGCGCTTAGCTGCGATCTTGTAAAGCTTCCTTTGGGTGGGGCTGTTTTATACCCGATCTTTCAGGAAAACATGATTGCTGCTATTGTCTTCTTTGGTTTGGCCACCTCACTGGCCCTTGTCTATCTGGCTTTGCTTCTGGAGTCTGACCATGATTGGGATGAACGCTTTCGCCTGGACTCTGGCTATTTTCTTTACCACTGTCTGTGCACTGGTGATCTGGGTTAA
>NZ_JAHHPO010000853.1 GCF_024606365.1 Endozoicomonas sp. ONNA2 | reverse complement strand
AGCCAATACCTACACCCAGCATCAGGATCGGGAAGATATTGGTAAATTGTTTCCAAGTTTCATTCCAGATGCGCCCCCACTTGTTTTCAGCCTTAGGCTTGCTGTCACCACAAGAGGTTGCACAACCGAAGGCAGCAGGAGTTGGTTTGCTGTCGCAACAACCGCTCTTTGCTTCTACTACAGGTTGGGTATCACCACAGCCACAGGCGGAAGCCACAGGTGCTAGTTTGCTGTCGTCACAAGAGGTGCCACAACCCGCAGCTACTTTACCGTGTACCACGTCTTCACGAACGTAACGCTCGAAGCCCATTTTCTCCAGGATGTAACCACCGGCTACGGAGACGATCAGAGCGATGGCAAAGTAGATCACAGTGACCTTCATACCAAAGGTAGCCAATAACAGACCCATGATGATCGGATTCATCAGCGGTGAAGTGAACAGGAAGGTAATAGTCGGACCAAAACCTGCACGCGCTTTCAGAAGACCGGTCAGCATCGGGATGGTGGAGCAGCTACAGAACGGAGTCAGTGCGCCCAGTAAGCCTGCTGAAACATAACCTTTACCACCTTTGGAGCCGAGGATTGAATGAAAAGCTGGCCCATAAGGTCAGCCTTTTTTAGTTAAAGTAAACCCTATGCGGATAGCTTTGGATTGGGCAGTTTTTGGCAGGAAAAAATGATGAATACCAATGACGACATAGAAAACTATGCAAAAGTTCTGAAAGAGCTGGGTCATCCTGCTCGTCTGGGAGTCTACAAAAGATTGGTAAAAGCGGGTGAAAGTGGGCTTTTAGTGGGCGATCTTCAAAAAGAGTTGAAAATCCCTGGATCCACACTTTCTCACCACCTATCAGCGCTGATGTCTGTTGGACTTATTCGACAGGTACGAGAAGGGAGAACGTTATTCTGTATTCCTCAGATTACTCTGTTCCAGCAACTGCTTGGTTTCTTGCATGATGAGTGCTGTTCTGATGGTGCAATAAGGGGTCGCCTCAAGGCAATAGAACCAGACATACGATCATCCACTGAATACAAAACTTGACTTTCTGTCCTGCTTATTTCGCTATCATACGAACGATCGTA
>NZ_JAHHPO010000852.1 GCF_024606365.1 Endozoicomonas sp. ONNA2 | reverse complement strand
ACGACTGCATGGATGCAGGAGCTAGAGCAACGCAGGAGCAGTTGCCGGGAGTGCCTGCACAAGGAGTCAGAAATATATGATTTCATATGGTCAGCTACTTATCTTCACTAAGGAATGACAAGTTGAAGATACTTTCCTCCATCGTCAAATGCGGAAGCATTTCAGGCATGGTGTAAACCACACCCACAACCAAATATAGGAACAGGTTGTCAATGATACAGGGGCAATTAACCGGCCAATAAAACCATGACATTGACGCTCCCAGACAGTTCTCCGTTATATTTGATCACTCTAATGGGCCTCCAGTAGAGGCTCAGGGGGTTTTACCATTTACCTGGCCAGAGGACAGTGGCCAGTATTTCCTGACGGTTAGGTTAATAACCGTTGAGCCTGTTTGAGAAAATGGCTTCGACAATTTAAATGCCTGTTCAGATAAATTTTTCTTGAAAAGCTCATGTCGCAGATCTTACACATAAAGGGCCTTTCGCCGGTGTGGATGCGGGTATGTTCTTTCAGGCCATTGTTTTGAATGAAGGTCTTTTTGCAGGTCTTACACTTATAGGGCCTTTCGCCGGTGTGGATACGGGTATGTAGTTTCAGGTGAATGTTTTGAGTGAAGGTCTTTTTGCAGATCTTACACTTATGGGGGCTATCGCCGGTGTGGATGCGGGTATGGTTGACCAGGTGACTAGATTGTTTGAAACTCCGATCGCACACCCGACACTTAAAGGGTCTATCGCCGGTGTGGATGCGGCTGTGTTTTTTCAGGTCACTGGAATCATTGAAGCTCTTTTCGCACACCATACACTTAAAGGGCCTCTCACCGGTGTGGATACGGGTGTGTCTTGTCAGATTCGCCTTTCGAAGAAAAATCTTCTTACATTGATCACACTGAAAGGACTTCTTGACAGTGGGCAAGCGCTTTGCTGAATTTTCTGTCTGAGCATCCGTTTTATTCATTTTTATTAAATCATCGCCATTTACAGATTCATCACAACTTGCCTGGTGCGAAGAGAGTGGACGATTATTTTCTTCGCTGTCTGCGCAGGTATAGTCAAGATTATCAATTTCAGGAAATAATGGAGGAAATTTTTCCATTGCTAACCAGTCAGACGAATCAAAACCACTATTTTGTTGTTGCTTCATTTCCGGAACATAGCCAAAACCGACGTGTTTAAATGTTTCAACTTTTTTGTCATTAAAAAAAGCACTTGTCATTTTAATTTCTTC
>NZ_JAHHPO010000851.1 GCF_024606365.1 Endozoicomonas sp. ONNA2 | reverse complement strand
GAAGGGAGCATAGCCTTAGCTATGTGACCGGAGTTGCAACGCAGCAGAGTGACTGACCACTTAGTCAGAAAATATGATTTCATTTGGTTAACTACTTAGTACTATCAGGAAGAATTCCTTAATGTCTACCCCAAGACCAAACCCTAAAAGCGAATCATGCTTTTTTTGATGGATCATGGAAAAAGCAGATTTTAAAAAGTCGGGAAATGGAATAGGGCTTTTATTAGTACGGTGATCTTCTATCTCTTCAAAACATGCTGCTACTTTATGAATCAAGTACGTGGCACTGGGTTACCTGATTTGTTTCTGAATGGCTGTACCCATAATCCACCCAACGACACTGGACACTGTTTGATAAGTAATTACTTTAGTCTATAAATTGCGCGGGCTCTTTTTTTATTCAACCTCTGGGACTGTTGCGGCTGTAAAGCTTGGTGATTCATCGGGAATTGCTGCAAAATCAGCGGGCATGGCACCTGTTTTTGCTGTCTCTATCGACAAAAAACAAAATAAAGAAAAACAGTGTCAGGAAAAAAATAGTGTCTTGAATCTATTTATGAAGAGGGGGTAGGCACCAAACCTTACCCCCGGGCAGAAACAGCAATTGACGAATGTTAGTCAACACCCGTGCCACGATTCAGCAACTCGGTAGTTTTCTCCATGATTTTACGCCCAATGAGAATAGAGGGTCTGTATGGATGCAGTGCTGCTTTGATGCCTGAAGGGTTATAGTCACTGCTGTCATCGTAAGAAGTGTTCACAGGAAGACCACTTCCTCCTCCCCCTCCGAGGAATTCCACGACAGTTATCGCAACAATGGCAATACCGCTGAATATGGCTTCAGATCCATGTTTTGGCAGTTTATAGTACAGGCGGGAAATATAGTTGAAGGTCTCGCGGCCGGCTGTGATGGTATACTCACAAAGGCTTTTATGTGGTTTTCCACTGGCAGCATCTGCGGCAATTTTGATCATGCCGTAGACAGCGCCTCCGGCGGAAGCAAGCCCGGTAGCAGCCAGGGCGGTAACGTAGTAGGCAGCAAAAATACCGCCATTGACCACCGTTGAGGCAATGCGAAATGGCATGGCAGCAGCCTTGCCAGCGACACTGCCGACTTTTGACAATAGGGAACGCTTGCTGTTTTCGGCATGAGCAGATGATCTGGAATGATCAACACTGGCAGCTGAGACTGCTGGAGATGTAGATGTAAATGAAGAACCGTCCATAATTAAACCTCCTTATTGGTTTATATTGATTGGTGACAGGTTTTGATGAACTGTAGTTTACTGATATTTGTGGTTTGATTGACTAACAAGGCCGTTAGCAAGAGTGGCAGTGGGTCGGAACGACTCACATTCATCAAGCAGGGCAGAGGCTGGCTATACTGGACACCGATATTGAGCATCACACTCCGAATGTGTCATTGCTTGAGTGGGGCGGTTGCATTTTACCAATTCCAAATCGATTCTGGACTCAGTGGGAAACATGAACGAAATTGCCAATATGCCAAAACTACCGCTGACAGGCAGTGCTGATGGTCCGGTTGCGGATATTTGTAGCAACAAAGTGTTGTGGGGCGGATACCACATTGGCAATGTCGAGGCTTTACCGGAAGAAAATAAAGGGTATCTCCATTCATTACCGCGTAATCTTTGCGTTGATTGTAAGGGATTGTTACGAAGCTCAGTGCAAACAGGCTGTGGCTGTTATTTATGTGAGGACTGCAACCATTACAGAACACATACAATCCCGCCAGATTGTTTATGCCACCAGTGCTCAGCTAATGGAAAACCTTCAAGCCAGGAAAACATTAATGCGTGCAAATCGTTCAATGCTGATCTGGCCCAAAGACGTTTCATCGACAAATTTTACCTCAAGTGCCCATTCACCGATTGTCAGTGGCAAGGTACGGTGGCTGAACTTTATGGCACGCACGAAAATGAACATCTGATGGATGCTTACCCCGTTTCTTCCCTTAAACATCTGTGCAGGTCGGCCATTCAGCGCTGCTTTGGTGGTAATACCATTCGGTTAGGCGAATGCTGCACTGTGTTGCCAATACCTCGGGAGTTGCAACAGTATTTGACCATTGCGCCGGGTTACACGTCCTGCAACCGCTCAGCCAAAGCTTATGTAGAAAAGTACTTTGTGACTTCCCCTGGTTTGCTGGCTTGCTTGTTCCTCAATAATAAGCATCAAGTGATGGCTACGTGGTCTACGGTTATGGAGGATCCCTGTAATGCCGACAAAAAACGTGCTGTAAAACGCTTTGTCTGCGAGCAGGCATTGGATCGCAATGTGGACTATATACAGTTTTACTACCATCCGAAAAAAAGGGATCCCGCTTGTGAAAGTCATGACACCGTCGCTGAATCTTTGCGATGGAATTGTGTACATTGGTGGAGTTTCGACGATGTGGTGTATATTGATGGTGTGACACTTTGGAAAGTTGATGTGATACCCTTGAGTTACTCAGTGGTGACTTTGCCGGAAAATCCCCCCCGTGTCAGTCACGAACCAGCCCGCCCTGTAGTTTGAGAACGTCGTGTTTGAGAGTGTCGTATTTGTGCAGGCGACTGAGTCAGATTACCCATTTTCATGACTCTGGTGCCGGGCTTTAGTAGTGAATTTGAGGTTTCAGCATTCCAGGCTTGAGCTTCCTGGTTAATTAATTCGTGGTTGGCAGGGATGTGTCAATCACGGTCCTGTCACATAACCATGAGCCAAAACGATCCGAAATCAACTGGTTGTTCGCCTGCTGGTTTTTTATATGCTTTGCCATGTTAGCGTTATAGTTATCCAGCCAATGTTTTTCTTCGGGATTATTCGCCAGCAATAATTTCATAAATTCCCTCCTGATTACCACTGATCGTACGTCATGATACAGAGAAAGTTTATTTAAGAATAT
>NZ_JAHHPO010000850.1 GCF_024606365.1 Endozoicomonas sp. ONNA2 | reverse complement strand
TGGCTGCAGCCCCTGGTAATCGCGAACATTGTATGGGATCA
The DNA here is from genome assembly GCF_024606365.1 of Endozoicomonas sp. ONNA2. Taxonomy (GTDB): domain Bacteria; phylum Pseudomonadota; class Gammaproteobacteria; order Pseudomonadales; family Endozoicomonadaceae; genus Endozoicomonas. The sequence goes on along the minus strand of NZ_JAHHPO010000850.1, from coordinate 1,928 downwards.
CCAAACAGTTACGATCAGGAATGCCGGGTAGCAACATACTCCTTTAATGCGTCGTCCATACGGGTCTGCCATCCCTTGCCCGTGGCGCGGAAATACGCAATCACTTCAGGCGACAGCCGTATGGTAATACGCTCCTTGGTCTCCTGCGCTTTGGGTCGGCCCGGGGCTCGCTTTTGCTCAAACATCTCATCGGTGATCTCAAAGGTGTCCGGGTCGGCCGCGATCCCGGCATTGATGGCAGCGTCTTCTTCATCGGTGGGCCATATAGTGCCCGGCTTAAGCTTTGGCATAGCGCTTCATCTCCCGTTTGTTGGCTTTTCTCAGGCTAATGATCCGGCGAACATCCCCGCGATCGGTGTAGACGACACAACACAAACGCAACCCAAGGTACGCCAGGCCCACCATCCGTTGCTCTCCATAGTTACAGCGACGGTCTTGCCATGCCCAGAGCGTATCCCACTCCAGATGCTCAGCCTCAGACAGCGGCAGGCCATGCTTGGCCAGGTTGGTGGCGTCTTTGTCAGCATCGTACTCGTACTTCATGGATTTATTGTATGCACAAAAAATAAAACCCGCCAGTTAACAGCCATTCCGGAAGGCCTGGCACTCAGCATAGGTGGTTGTTTATAAAAATCAGGGTCATATATGGTCCGCCCCGCATTGCAAGGATAAGCTTTCCATCATGACTAAAGAGTAGTAATGCCGTTCTGGCGGCTGCTCATAAGGGGCAGGAGTAATAACTACTCACCTGCCTTTTTAAGTAATTGAGCAATGAGCGCTTTTGAATACCGGTAATTATGCTGTTGCAACTTGTTAACGACACTTTTTACCGATGGAATGACACCGGTGTTTTTAGCTTTCAGCAGGACTGCCAGGCTACCGGTAACGGCAATGCCAAGACTTCTGGCTGTTGAGCGACCCGATTTCTCATCAATCAGTAAAACAGACTGGTACATCAGAGCTAGCTTAATGGCCTGGGCCTCACCAGGATCAAGCAAACGACTCAAACTCTTGATCATCTCATCGGATTCAGGAATATCCGGGTGCACATGGATTATTCTGTCTTTGGCTGACTCTTGTATCTCAGCAAAACCCGGAGCACCCTCTTTTGCCAGACATTCATTTAACACCTGCTGAGGTACCCACACCTCACCGCACAGGTCAGGCAAATGGGAAAACAGACCTGAAATGGCCAATGCAATTAATGGCCCGCTATCGGCAATGATCTGTGAAGCGCCCGAGGGTTTATCCAAGGTTTTCAAGGTCACTGTCCAGATCCTCAGGGTCATGATCAACGACAGGAATACCCTGTGTACCCAGCATCCGGATAAAATCAGCAAGGGGGACCCGGGCTATCCTGGCCCCTTTGGCTAGAGTTACCACGCCATTTCGAAATAAATGAATGGCCAGATTAAGTGTCACTCCCTGCTCTAGCAGTTCTTCGGTAAAGGGAATGCCCAACAGTAATGGTTTGTCCCTGCATGTAATCAATGCCATCTGGCCTGATTCTGCGGTGCGGGTGAGATCACCGCTGCGCTCTCTTAAATCCCTGATCCCGAATGTTTCCATAACGTTGTCTCTGGTATCAATTCGTGTCCACAAAAGGTAGCACTTAACCGGGCGTAAGCCTAGTGCAAGGAAGCGTTAAAACCCATACCAAAAAATCAGGGTCAAAAAAATCAGAAAATCAGGGTCAGGTCTTTCATGAAAATCAGGGTCAGGTCTTTCATTGTGCATAAGAAAATCAGGGTCAGGTCTTTCATTGTGCATAACAATTGCCGTTTATAGTGATGAGAGAAGAGATTTGCACAATCAAAGACCTGACCCCAGCTTTCGCAGCTTTTACGCAGCTTTTACGCACCATTTCAGTTGATATTATTGTTCTCGTCTTCTGTGAGGTCGTTGCTGCGCTCCCAGATCAAACACAA
>NZ_JAHHPO010000849.1 GCF_024606365.1 Endozoicomonas sp. ONNA2 | reverse complement strand
GCTCATGGCTGCCCGGTATCGTCTACAACTTGGGTCAATTTCTCCATCAGCTGCTGATTTTTGCGACTGCGGCTGCCGTAGAGGCGGGCAGAAAACACAGTGATAATCTCCAGAACATCCTTTGCCAGCTCTTCCGGTTGGCCGGCCCCCTCAAAGGAAGGCTGATCACTCTGGTTGATGATAATCACTTCGCAGTTCCGGGCTTCGACCAGTTCCGCGCCGAATCGTAACAAGCGGTCTTTGTGGGTGATGATCAGGCGTTCCAACTGGCCGGACACAATCAGGCTGAGCAGTTGTCGCACGCTTTTTTTGCGGTAGTTCATACCACTGCCGGGATCACTGATGATTTCGTACTGCCAGCCTTTAGAAGCGCAATATAACGAAAGCACTTCCTGCTGCCGCTCCAGGTCTTTTTTCTGGTCATGGCTGGAAACCCGACTGTAAGCTACCGTACAGCCATGAGCGAATTTGTGCTGTACCTGTGGAGTCTGTTGCATCATTAACTGACTGGCGCTGTAACGTCGTTGACCACCGGCAGTTCGCTCAGGCACGAGTTTTCCACAAGCCTCCCGGCGACGCAGAGTAGAAGGGGATACCCCTAAATGGTGAACGGCCCGGGAGATGGAGTATCATCATTCACAACAGAACTTACTCATTTTGAATAGGTTCGAGTATCTATAGATAGGTTTTTGTTAACTGCAACAAGCCCCTGCCTGCAAAAACATCAGCAAGTGGCAGAGTCTGATTTTCCTGATCAGTGTCCATGGTCTTTCGACCAGATGATGGAAGAAGACTGGCTGCCCTGACGCTCCGCCATCGAGCTGGCGACAATCCCGGCCCATCTCAGCTCTTGGCAGTAATGGTGTCGGTACCTTCCAACTGAATCACTTTTTCCGCCAAGTTGATGCAATCAAGGCTACTTGTCAGCATGCAACCACCGTCGTCTTTCTCCACTTGGGTTGTTCCATCAGGGGCGTCGGAGTACGCAGGGAACTCTCACGGTGACACTCCCCGATTTACGACGATTTTGCTAAAAACCTGCGATAATCAGGATTGTCAGTTGAATCACTGTGCCAACATAGACACCGGACGGACAGGCAATCTCGCAGCGTTTGTGAATTCAGAACCGCCTGATCGATTGTTAGCCGCTTTTTTGTAAGGAGTCAGGGACAAAAGAATGACCGCTGAAAAAAAATACATTGTTTCTCTTGATCAGGGTACTACCAGTTCACGGGCCATCATTTTTAATCACGATGGTGACATCGTCGGTACTTCCTTGCGGGAGTTTACCCAGCATTATCCTCAACCCGGCTGGGTTGAGCATAACCCGATGGAGATCTGGGCGACACAGAGTTCAGTGCTCACCGAAGTGCTGGCAAAAACCAACATTCGACCTGATGAGGTGGCCGCCCTTGGTATTACCAATCAGCGAGAGACCACCGTCGTCTGGGATAAACATACGGGCCAACCGGTCTATAACGCCATTGTATGGCAGTGCCGTCGTACCACGGATATCTGCGAACAACTAAAAAAGGACGGTCTGGAAAGCCATATCCGTGAAACTACCGGTCTGGTGCTGGACGCCTATTTCTCTGGCACTAAAATCAAGTGGATTCTTGATCACGTAGAAGATGCCCGTGGACGTGCCGAAAAAGGTGACCTGTTGTTCGGAACCGTGGATACCTGGCTGATTTGGAAGCTCACTGATGGCCGTGCCCATGTTACGGATGTGACCAATGCCTCACGGACCATGCTGTTTGATATTAACCGCCTGGAGTGGGATGACACCATCCTCAAGGCGCTGGATATTCCACGCAGCATGCTGCCTGACGTGAAGTCCAGCTCTGAGATTTATGGCAAGACCACTATCGGTGGCACCCGGATTCCGGTGGCGGGCATGGCCGGTGACCAGCAGGCTGCCCTGTTTGGCCAGATGTGCCATGACAAGGGCATGGCCAAGAACACTTATGGCACTGGCTGCTTCCTGTTGATGAATACCGGTGCGGCCCCTGTCAAGTCTGAAAATGGTCTGTTAACGACCATCGCCTTTGGAATTGATGGCAAGGTGCATTATGCCCTGGAAGGCTCTGTCTTTATGGGCGGGGCTTCGGTTCAGTGGCTTCGTGATGAGCTTGGCCTGGTGCGTGATGCGGCGGATACGGAATATTTTGCCAGCAAGGTAAAAGACACCAATGGTGTCTATGTGGTGCCGGGCTTTGTCGGTCTGGGTGCCCCTTACTGGGACCCTTATGCCCGAGGTGCCATTGTCGGCCTGACCCGTGGCGCTAACCGTAACCATATTGTTCGTGCGACACTGGAAGCCATTGCTTACCAATCCCGGGACCTGATTGAGGCGATGCAGCGGGATGCGGGCATCGAAATGAAACAGCTGAGGGTTGATGGCGGTGCCGTTGCCAATAACTTCCTGATGCAGTTCCAGTCAGACATTCTGAGTAAGGAAGTGGTGCGTCCTGCGGTAATCGAATCAACGGCAGCCGGTTCCGCTTATCTGGCGGGCCTTGCTGTTGGTTTCTGGAGAAGTATTGATGAACTCAAGGGTAAGGTCGGCGTTGATCGTGTCTATACCCCGGTTATGGCTGATGAACAGCGCTCAACGTTGTACAAGGGCTGGAAGAAAGCGGTAGGGCGCAGCCAGAATTGGGAAGATCAGCAATAAACGACAATAACCACTTAATAGCTGACTTTTATGCCACGCAGGGACAAACTCACGGAGGAAAAGATTTTTTCTCCATGCCTGCGTGGCAAGGTTTTTTCCTGACTGGATATTTCAACAGCTCCTTGGAGGCTGTCCGAGAATAGCGCCCGACTGGGCGTCCCCGTAGCGAGGATTGCGAG
>NZ_JAHHPO010000848.1 GCF_024606365.1 Endozoicomonas sp. ONNA2 | reverse complement strand
GTTTGGAGACCACCGGCATCATCTCTTTGGGCATGCTTTTGGTGGCTGGGAGAAAGCGGGTGCCGTAACCGGCGGCGGGGAATAGGCATTTTTTGAGCATGAATATAGATCGTTTGATTGTTGACAAATGGTGATTCTTCTACCATTTTATATGTACATAAGGCACACAATAACGGTATGAAAGTATTTAACTGGAACTGTGAAAAGAATGCCTGGCTCAAGGCTAATCGGGGTATTTCCTTTGAGGAGATCATTTTTCACATTGAACTGGGTGGTGAACTGGCCATTACTCATCATCCCAATCAATCCAAATACCCCGGACAGAAAATACCCATTGTCCAGGTTGAGGACTTTTTACAGGTTGAAGACTCTGTCTATCTGGTTCCTTTTGTGGAATCAGAAGATGAGATATTCCTGAAAACCATTATCCCCAGCCGTAAAGCCACAAAACAGTACCCGGGAGGCACCCCATGAAACCCAATGATCAAGAGTTACAGGAAGAACAGGATATTCTGGATGCTTTTGAAGCAGGAGCCCTGAAGCCTGTTGATAACCCCGAAGCCATGAAACTGGCCCATCAGCAGGCCGCTGGAAATACCTTCAAAAAGGATGCGCGTTTGAATATACGCCTGAGCAGCCGCACGCTCAGGGCTTTGCAGAAAATGGCTTTGGCAGAAGGGATACCCTATCAAACCATGATTGCCAGCGTGCTTCACAAGTATGCGGAAGGCCGTTTGGTTCCATCAGATAATGAAACCAGGGGGTAGGCATCCATCAGAATAACTAACCCTTGCTATATCAGGGCAACGGATACTGCTTCTCTATCAACCGCACACGATGCGGATAAAGCCCGGCAAGCCGCTGCTGACTGTCATCAAGCCTTGCCTGAACCGGCTCACTCAACCATCCACGATAATACCTGCCAAGGATGGTGGTGTTTTCCATCACGGTTTGTTCCCGGGGGCCAAGCTGGTCAGCACGAACCAATGCCTGTTCAAAAAGTGGGTCGATCAGCGAGCGTTGGGAGCGTGCCTGTGCATAA
>NZ_JAHHPO010000847.1 GCF_024606365.1 Endozoicomonas sp. ONNA2 | reverse complement strand
GGCCTGACCGCTGGGGTTGATGCATTCCCATCCGGCAGTAAAGAAGGGTGGAAGCCGGTGCCGAATGCCACAACCCTGGGCAAGATTGGCAATGATCCAGACTATCGGCTTGATGGTAATTACTTTCAGACTGTGGATATTGACGGTGGTGGATTACTCCAATCCATTGGCAGCGATGATCGCGCATTTACCGGTAAATACAATGGTCAGGAGTATACCATTAAGAATCTCCGGGACTGCTTTGTGAAAAATCTGAAGGGTGAGGTTGATGGCCTGGGTTTCACTGATGCCAGAATAGGGTCGAGTTCTGGTCCAACAGGAGTAGTGGCCTGTAAAGTTTCACGCGGTGGGACAGTTAGTAATATCCGGGTTGAAAATGCTGATGTTGACAACCGAAGGGATAAAGCGGCAATTGTAGGGGGTGAAATCGACGGAAAGGTTGCCAATATCACAGCAGTTGGTTGCTCTGTCAGTGCCAGAAAGCATGCTGGTATCGGCGGAGGATCTGTCTTGTCAAAGGGAACTCTGGCTAACATCAGAGCAATCAACTGCACGGTGGAAGGCTCCGGTTATTATTATGGTTATTATTATTATGCTGCTGGTATCGGGGCAGGGAGTGTTTCTGGAAGCATTGCCAACATCACTGCAATTAACTGCAAGGTGAAAACGTCTGGATCCAAATATCATGCCGGTATCGGTGCGGGGGAAGTTTCTGCTTATGGAAGTGTTACTAGAACTACAGCAACGAACTGCAGGGTGGAAACGTCCTCTGGCCCTGCCGGTATCGGAGCAGGGAGCGTTTCTAATGGAAACGTTACCGACACCTCTGCAACAAACTGCACGGTGGCAACGTCCTATAGCCCTGCCGGTATCGGAGCGGGGGAAGTTTATCGCGGAAGCGTTGCCAACACCACTGCAAAAAGCTGCACGGTGAAGTCCAGAGGTGCTGTCGGTATCGGAGCGGGGCAAGTTAATCGTGGAAGCGTTGCCAATACGATAGCAAGAAGTTGCACGGTGGAAACCTTCGATTCTTCTCATCCTGCTGGTATCGGGGCAGGGTATGTTGATTCTGCTGGAAGCATTGCCAACATCACTGCAATTAACTGCAAGGTAAAAACGCTCAATGGCGGCGATGCCGGTATCGGGGCGGGATCAGTGTTTTCTCGTTCTAGCGCAGGCGTTTCTAACACCATAGCAATAGACTGTACAGTTGAAACCTCCAGTGCTGGTAATGCTGGTATCGGGGTAGGGGAAGTTCGTGGAGGCTACGCTAACACCTTTGCTAACACCATAGCAATAAACTGCACAGTGAAAACTTTCGGTACCTTCGGTAAGAGTGCTGATGCCGGTATCGGGGCGGGGAGTATTTCTACTGGAACCGTTGCTAACACCATGGCATTCAACAGCAAAGTTATAACCTCCGGCACGAAAGCAAATGCGCGTATCGGGACAGGAGGGTTTGGCACTGTTGTTAACACTACGGCGGTAAACACCACTGTCGTAAGTGAAAAGGGCTCTGCGAATATCCGGGGAGGTTCTAATTCAACTATCTGTAATGTTAGCGTTAACGGTGAACCGCAACCAGACACCGCCGGGGATTGCCTCTACTTGCTGGATCATTTTTGTGAAGATATTGACCCACGCCTGTTGAAGCCGAATTGCCAGCCTGGTGACTGTTATTCATGGGCATTAACAAATGACGCTTTCACCGGGTTTGAGTCATGTCCTGTTGTCCCGGAAAACAGCTCAACCACTCCCGGACAAATCACAACGCCTGCACACATCGCAACGCCAACACAAATCACAACACCAGAAGCAATGACAACTTCTGCACAGAGTCCAACGTCCAGCCAAACCAAAGAGCCTGAGGTGACATGCTCTACTACTCAGTTCACCTGCGACAACAACAGATGTATTCCTGACCGTTGGCAGTGCGATGGGGATAACGATTGTGGTGATTACTCGGATGAGCTGGCAGAGTTATGCAAACCTGTTGCTCCCAGCCCAACGCCGCCAACAGTTACCCGCCAGAGTTTTGCCAGGAGCACAGGCTACTCTGCAGGCGCGGCCGGGAAGCCGACGACAGCACCGGCCACGTCTGCACCGACGGTAGCGAACACCACCATGAACTTTACCGGTCTACCGGAGACGGCTTTGCCCACCCGGGTGGCACCACTGGCGGCTAGTACTGGTGCAATAGCCGGTATTATTGCCCTGGGGGCTGCGGCCATTGTGCTGACAGGGGTGTGCATCTATCGTCATTATCACCGCAGGTCATCCCCCGCTGTTGCCGGTGGCCTGATGGAATTGGGGATCATCAATACTGCGGGTCAGGCTGGGGACGAGGTTTATCAACCGATGATAGAAGCCGTCAAGCACTGCAAGTGAAAAGGTTGATGGCAGGTGGTGGTGACCATCTCCCGTGGTCCGAACTTGTATGCACTGCTTTAACGGCAGATGCCGTATAGTAGGGAGCGGTGATGGCTGTCGTGTAATCAATGGTTTTCATAGGGGCTGTCCTGAAATAACTTCGACATTTCTACAGACTCTACCCGCCGCCCGAAAAGCTGGAACCACTTGTGCTTTTGCGGG
>NZ_JAHHPO010000846.1 GCF_024606365.1 Endozoicomonas sp. ONNA2 | reverse complement strand
TTTTTGCTCATTAAAAGCTTAATATACTGATGTGCATTTAAAATATTTTGCTGTAAAAGTTTGGTTTTTTGATGAATTAAATAAAATCAACAGGCCATTCACTGGATCTCAAAGAGCAAAAAATTCCAGCTGGAGAAAAAAATGCAAAAAAAATAACTCAATGAACTCAAGGATGAAGGTCATGAATATAAGAACTATTGTTCAATACATTTTCCAAACAATCTACTTAACTATGACCTTGGGCTTTATATCCTGTTCATCAGCGGATCATTCCACAGTTACAGCATCGGACTACAAAACTCCATTTTTGAACGATGTTTCATCTATCGATTATTATCAAGAACCCATTTATCAAACCTACAACACAAAAACAGAATTTGCTTTCAAAAAAAGAAAAGAGTTGAATCAAGAACGCATCAGCTCATTCATTTACAAAACCATTGATGACCCGAACAAGGTCCGAAATCAGGTGGCAGGCTCAGCCATACTTTATGGTCTGGACAGTATCGGTCTTGGAGAAAACGTTCAAGAAGGTATCTTTTTTATCAGAAAGAACACCCGTTACTCATTCAGTCATTGCGGTGAAGTGCGGCTCAGGACCAATAGAATTACTGCGGGCAGCTGCTTACCAGAGGGCGGATCTGTTGAGTTGAATTCCAACTACAATTTCAACTCTTTACAACTACAGTTCAAATGGCCTTTCTAAACTTGAACCAATGAGGCAATGTCTGAACTCAAAAGGACTGACTCAGTATATTGAAGAGCATGAACAGATTTCGCTACGGTGCCGGTCAACCGGGGATCATTCTTGATTAACCGGCATTCACTGCGACTCAGTCAATACCGGTTAAGCAGATTACTTCACATTAGAAATGATATCCCTGAGCAGGGAGTATATCTTCTGCTGGGCGTTGGACATGGCATCAAAGTTTTGATTATACGTCTGCATCGCCCTTTGCAGCTGAACGGTCTGAATCTGACTGTTGCCATTGAGATTATCCCGGGCATTAATCAGGCTCTTCTTTAAATTGACCCACTCTTCAGGAGTCAGCCGACCACTACCGCTGGCATCAGGATAGGTAATCCTCAATATGTTTGTCAGGAGTTCTTTCTCCTTCTGGGTCATAAACGGCGTGGTACCGTTAAACTCATCATTGATAGCCTGACTGAACGCCAGCTTCCTGCCAAAAAAACCGGATACCTGATTGCTGGAATCATTGGGATTCGCTTTGCTGATCGCCTGGGTACCCCGGCCATCATACTCCCACTGGTGCATGCCTCCGGCTTCATACAGGATGTGACCATCATGATTGTTGATATCGAGGCTATGGCTGTTTTTTGGGCGTTCGGCATTTGGAACAGCCTGTGGAGGTGGTGCATACCTGTCATAGGAGAATCCGGGCAGAATACTGGACGCAGACATTGATTTTATATCAATATCTCCCTCATCCCTATGGTAGTATATGTGTGCTTTCAATCTTGCTGCAGATTCATCCATTATGCGTTTAAAAAAATCATCTAAACTTTCCCCGGAGATCATTTTGTAGCTATACCACTTTGTATAACTGTTATTTTCCCCATCAGTATCCTCCAGATTCAATTTAAGGGTATAGCCATTGGTCTGCAACTCTCTTTCAAGTCCTTTCATCTTTTCGTCAGAAAGTTCCATTTGCAATATCTGATTTTGCAATTTTAACAAATAATCATCAGTGAATGTCTTGATACTCCCATAATCCTCCGAATTATAAAAATTCCTGCTGTCACTGACATATTTGGATGGAACGACACTGACTGTTTTACTGGTCGCCGGTATCACTTCCTGATAACTGTATGCGGGAAGGTTAATATCAGTACTGACATACTGTATGTCTATGTCGCCTTCCTCATCATTGACATAATTACGGAAATCCAGTTTGGAGCGATTAACAGCGCGTTCAATAAATTGGTAGAGCGTTTCATCGGCGTAGGGCTGATATCTAAACGATTTATCATATTCACTATCCGCTAAATCTGTTTCACCGAGCCCCCAGTCAATCGTCATCCCGCCATCCGACTTTATCTTGGCTAGTATGGCAGCCTGTTCCGCCTGGGATTTATTTTTAATAACCCCCTCCCACGTGGAGAGTACATTGCCTCCATGGGTGACATCAATGGTGTTGTAACTTTCATCATCGTGGAAAGCCGCGTACGTCGTCAGCTCGCCAGCAGCAACATGTACCGTTTGCGTGGTCGTAGTCGGTTGGGCTACGGGCTGGTTAACTGCCGCCTCAATGGTAGGGGAACCGATGGCCAATGATCCGGCGACATCGACATTACTGATTTTCATTCCCTGGTTATCCCGGGTAATGATAATCGAGGTTATATCCGCCATTCCTCCGGAAAAGTCCGAGGAATTGAATGCTTTATCCGGAGTTCCGGCCTTAAAGGTAATCTCAGTGCCGTCGTCCAGTATATAGGTCATGTCGTTCATCACGGGAATGCCAACTTCCAGTGCATCCACCGTGGTGCCGACAGGCACAGGTATGAGAGTCTGGTTCTGGTAGATTAACTGATTACCCTTACCGTCAAGCAGGGTGAACGTGTTGCCACCATTACCATCCGGTTGGAAATTCAACCCATAACCATTATCAAGCACAACATTGTTGCCTTTAACCTGCCATGTGGTGGAGGAATAATGGGTTGATCCATACTCGGCAACATTTGCCTTGCCAATCAACTTATTAATAGTATCTATATACTGATTACTTTTATCAATTTCACCAATAATTCTTCGAACTTCCGAGTCCAGCATTTCTCCACGTTCCAGATAAACTGCAGCAATGAAGTCCTGCTGACTCATATCTGCCGGATTTAAAGTTTTTATATCATTAGTCGTGGTAACGCCATTAACGTTATTCATGCTGTGCTCATCCCTGAAAAGCAGTTATTTTTTTGATATTGATCCGTTTAATTCGTTGGCCAAACAGGATTTCATTTGGTTAACTACTTACGGCCTATACATATCCGGAGCGCTTTTTGACGGTACTTGCTTTTTTCACTTTGCGTTGACTGAGCAGACGGCCGGCACTGCTGAGTTCTTTGCGCTTGGCCGATGCTTCATTAGCCATATTGCTTTTTAACTCATTATGAAAACTGAGCAGTTCTTCCCTGCCTTTCTGCTTTTGGCGAGATGTCCAGTAGTCACTATTGATAAAAGCACGTAACTTTTCCCGGTCCATGCCACCGTTTTTCATGAACTCTTCCTGCTTATCCAACAACACTTTTGCCTCTCGAATGGCAGCCTTTGATGATTCAGAAGCCAGATAGTTGGATTTTTGCAATTTGGTGATATCTATCAGCCTGAGTTTGAGCGCCATACCTACCCCCGGATAGCCTTTGAACAGATCATTGTTAAACTCTCTGGATACCTATATCGGTCCGGGGACAAATCTATGTAGGGTCTTTGATAATCGCAATGCCTAACCAGAAGCATCAACCAGGGGGGAGTGGTATGCGACATTGGCGACTGAACAATAAAGTGCCTACAATGTCGACAAAGAAAAATGTGGGCAAAATCCCGGAGGTTCTATGGACGTAGCTGAGTTCGAAACCCTAATGCTGCAGGTCCTGATCAGCGGGCTGGTTTTATTCATGGCCTTTATTGTTTATGACCTGGCGAAAAAATCCAACGCGGGAAAGTGGGGTTCATTTGTACTTTTCGGAGCACTGGGCCTTGGTGTTCTGGGTTTTTTGATCAAGACGCTTCTTGTTGAAATGATTGTTTAGGCCGAAACGTACAGCGGCAGATCCTGCCACTTTTTGGCTATAAATAGCCTAACCAGGAC
>NZ_JAHHPO010000845.1 GCF_024606365.1 Endozoicomonas sp. ONNA2 | reverse complement strand
TTTGTGCCTTTGTGGTGAAAGTCTTTTAACTAACAATGGCAAGGCTTTCACGCTTGAGCCAGTGCCATTGGGGTATGAATGGGAGCAATGGTAACGTTAGATTTCCCCACGAAAAGTATGGATGGCAGGATACTTCTGCAACCCAATAACTCCATGAGCTGGCGGCATAACCTGTTATTACTGGGGCTGATTGCTACGGTATCACTGGTTATTGCCATCGGCTTTTATCTTGTCGGTGCCAAAGCCATCCTGCCCTTCTCCTTGCTGGAGGTTATCGCCTTGTCGGCAGGCATCTATTACTGTGCCTGGCAACGCCAGCGAAAAGAGCTGATCACCTTTCAGGAGCATCAGGTCACTGTTCAGAAGGGCTTCTATAAACCACTGGTCACGCACCATTATCACCGCCTCTGGTGCCAACTGATCATTCGTGAGGCGACCCATCCATGGGAGCCCCCGTCCATTCATATTCGTTCACACGGTAAGGAAATGGAGCTGGGGTCTTTTCTCAACAGGCAGGATAAGCTGGTTTTGGGGGATCACTTGAAAAGGCTGCTTCGTAACGCCTGCGTTTCTTGGTGAAGAGTGTTTTGGTGAAGAGTGCCTTGGTAAGTTCAGAAAAACAGCCATAAAGTGAACATTTTTTTGCCCATCCCCAAACCCTGAACTAAATTCTTAACAGGCTCTGGCTTTGCAGTCAGAGATAATTAATCAGGATACCCCACAATCTTTCGTCGAAGCTGTGTCGCCTTATTCAATACAGCCGGGTTTATACGACGAACCTATTATCCCTTTTCTGCACGGAAAGCAGGCCTTGCTTTATCAACACACATTAACCGATGGCTTCGAGCTTTCTTATGGTCCCTCACCAAGGCGTGACGCGGCTACTCCAACGACATCATGCCTTTTTCAGCGGCAGAATGTTAAAGCCGGAGCCGGAAAAACACACAAGGTAGGCTAAACATGCTTTCCAGGCATCAATCACCTTCAACCCCAAACAGTGGGTTGACAGCGTTATCCGAAGTGGTTTCATCGCTAACCCGTCGTTCATTTCAGTATTGCGGAGCCATCGCCATTGCTTCTGCTTCCACCTGTGCGATAGCGGCAACAAGCTATGATCATAATTTCACTGCTCGTGCCCGTTCAGGTATCGGTAGCACTGACAAGGGTGGTCAACAGTTATGCTTCAAGGCAGCGGGTGCGCCCTCAAAGTACCGCTTGGGTAACGAATGTGAAACCTATGCAGAACTACAGTTTGATGCAAATCTATTTGATCAGGATGGTGTGCAGTTTTACCTGGACACCAATCTTAGCTACAAAGTTGCCCAGCAAGGCGATTATGAAACCACTGAGCCTGCTGTTCGAGAGATGAACATGAAAGCCACAGGCCTCTTTAGTGACACGCTTCCCGGTTCAATGTTGTGGGTAGGCAAACGTTTTTATAATCGTCATGATATCTATATGATTGATTACTACTACTGGAATCTGGCGGGTCCTGGTGTAGGTATTGAGAATATTGATGTGGGGATGGGTAAGTTGGATATTGCCTGGGTGCGGAATCAGAATGGGGTAAAATACGATAATTGGAATGGTACATCGTCATATAATGATCAACAAATCACTACCAACATTTTAGATATTCGTTGGAATGAAATTCCAATAATGCATAACCTGAGCCTGGAGCTTGGCCTTGACTATGGTGTTGGTAGCCCACCTGATAACTTGCCGGAAGTAGCCCTCACAAATGGTGATCAGGTCGGAAAAAGCTATTTTGATAAAAACGGCTGGATGCTCACCGGTGAACTGACTTGGAATGTCTTGGGAGGATACAATAAAGTTACTGTCCAGTATGCTACCGATGCGATGACAGGACCCGGTACAGGGACTGCTGGAATGTATATGCAAACCACTGACTGGTTTAAGGGTAATAAGCTGTGGCGCATTATGGACCACGGCGCTGTTTCCTTAATGCCCAAGCTGGATATGATGTACCTTATCGGTGTTACCGAGGTTAAATACGACACAGATACAATGTATCCAAACTATGGGAGAAAAACCACCTGGACAACCGCTGGGGTTCGGCCTTCGTGGAACTGGAATGATTTGACCAGTACGACCATTGAACTGGGTTATGATCAGGTTAAAAATGCTCACGCCTCTTTCAACTATAATTCAACGCAATACAATAGCGACCTTTTCAAAAGCAAACTTTGGAAGTTCACCATCGCGCAACAATTCCATCCGCAGTTTGGTAACTGGGTAAGGCCACAGATTCGTATTTTTGCCACGTATGCTGATTGGAATGCTTCTAAACTTGCAGGTGCCGGTACACCTCCTGATACGCTTGCAGGAACTGCTTGCACTGCTAGCAATGAGGGTATTTGTAACGCCCTTGGCCTTGAATACTTCGACACCTTCACCGATGCCGCGCAAATCATGAATGCCTATGGCAGCAAATCCGATGGCTGGACCTACGGTGCCCAAATGGAAGTCTGGTTCTGATCCAACATAGGTTAGTCCCCGCGGGAGCCAACCTGTGCAGAAAGGCTCGCTTGCCCTCGTTCCCACGGCCCTCCGTGGGAATGCATACCGAACCTCTGTGCAAATATTCATCCCCACGCAGGCATGGAAGCGCTTGCGATGCATGGGTATTAGCACCAGTGGCACTGACTTAAGCTTAAAAGCCCCGTTAACGTGGGGATTGATTCAGGTTGAGAGATTTCAATTTGAACCACAAAGACACAAAGACACAAAGGAGGAAAAAAGAAATCTTTTCTTTGTGTCTCTGTGCCTTTGTGGTTCAAAAAAAACCAGCGTCAGGTCTTTCATTATGCATAACACTTGTCGTTTACGGTGACAAAAAATATATGCAAGATGAAAGTTCTGCCCCAATATTTAACCCTGATGTCTGAATAGCTTTCTTTGCCACACAGTCACGGAGCCACAGAAGAAAATATTTTCCTTTTCTTTCTGCCTCCGTGACCACCGTTATCCTTTGCCGACCAAACCCTCCGCTATCCATCCCAACAGCAAACCGGATCAACTAACCTGCGGGAGACACCATGAAAGCCGCCGTCGTCCATCACTTTAAAGAACAGCTCACCATCGAAGACCTGCCGGTACCCAAACTCGGTGCCAGGGATGCCCTGGTGAAAATCCATGCCTGTGGCGTCTGCCACACCGACCTCCATGCCTGCCATGGCGACTGGCCGGTTAAGCCAAAACTGCCGCTGGTGCCTGGCCATGAGGGCGTCGGTACTGTTATAGAAGTCAGTGATCAGGTAGGCCATATCAAGACCGGTGACCGTGTGGGCATTCCCTGGCTTTACTCCGCCTGTGGCTATTGCGACTACTGCCTGGAAGGCAAGGAGACCCTCTGCCTGGCCCAGCACAACGTCGGCTACTCCGTGGACGGTGGCTATGTCGAGTTTTGTCTGGCCGCCGCCGACTATCTGGTCAAGATCCCCGACGGCATCAGCTTTGTCGATGCCGCGCCACTGTTCTGCGCTGGCGTGACCACCTACAAGGCACTGAAAGTCAGCCGCACCAAGCCCGGCGACTGGGTCTCCATTGTGGGCATCGGCGGCCTGGGCCACCTGGCGGTGCAGTACGCTGTGGCCATGGGCCTCAATGTTATCGCCGTGGACACCGGGGCGGAAAAACAAAAACTGGCGCTGAGCCTGGGCGCCAGCCACTTTCTCGATTTCCGCCAGTGCCAGCCGGAAGAAAAAATCAACTCCCTGTTGGGCAATGGTGTCCATGCCACCGTCTGCACCGCCGTTTCCAGGGCGGGTTTTGAAAGTGCCTATCGCTCCGTGCGCCGGGGAGGAACCTGCGTGCTGGTTGGGCTGCCTCCCGAGGATATGCCCATTCCTATATTCGATACGGTGATCAACGGCGTGTCTGTTGTGGGTTCCATCGTCGGCACGCGCAAGGATTTACAGGAGTGCCTGGAGTTTGCTGCCCAGGGTAAGGTGAAGGCGATTATCCAGAAACGGACCCTGGAAGAGATCAACGCAATTTTTGATGAAATGGAGAACGGAGATATTGCCGGGCGTGTTGTTATGGAGCTGGCACAGTAGCATCCTTTTTTACCACGGAGACACAGAGTCACGGAGGGAAAGATTTTTGCTGTTCTTCGTGGCAAAGTTTTTCTTATGAATTATCTTTTAATGAATTCCCGATTTCCGTTCACCCTGAGTGCTGAGCTTGTCGAAGCATCGAAGGGTCATGGCACCGAACTTCAACAAGCTCAGTCCAGTCAGGCAATGAAACCAGGGAAGTTATCTCCAGACAACTCCTTAAAGAAGAAACATAAAGTGAACTAATACTAACAAATATTGTCAGGTATAATATTGAATCATTCACTAATCAGCAGGTGAACTGAAAGAGGAAAAAATATGCAAACGCAGTATACACAAACCCATGGAGGGTGTTGCCCTCCTGCCTGGTCCATCAGGGATATAGACTATCAAGCCGTTGGTACGACTCTGGGCTGTGCTACAGGATGCTTTATGGATAAGATCCTTACATCTTGTTGTATTGGCTGCTGCATCGGTAAGGCAATTAATCATTTATGTCATAACAAGCATACCTTTCGCAATTTAGATAAAATCGTGTGTGAGATATTGGATGAAACATCCAATCTCATCCAAAACAGAGATTCTTCAGAAAATGCGCCTGTCACTACTCAACCGACTTATCAAAATCATCCTCATGCCAATTAAACCTGGACTCGTCCAGTAGGCTGTCCGAGAATAGTGCCTGTCCGAGAATAGCGCCCGTCCAGGAGGCTAACCATATCTGACACGATAAGGAATTGTCTTTTAATAAGTTCCCGATTTCCGTTCACCCTGAGCTTGTCGAA
>NZ_JAHHPO010000844.1 GCF_024606365.1 Endozoicomonas sp. ONNA2 | reverse complement strand
ATTTTATGATAATGATTCTCAATTATAAAAATAAAACAATCAAACCACTCTGATAGAAAAAAACTATCAACTAATCTTTAGATAATGGCCAAAAAGGAGAACGTGCTATGTCATCGTCACTGACGGATCAGATCAATAACCGTCCATTCCAACCCGACCCGATTAAAGACCCGCAGATAGGCCCATCAGTTCAGGCAGATACCGAGGCTAAAGAGGAAACCAGCTATACCAGTCAACTGGCTGAAATCCCAAAAATGCTGGAGATGGATTTTGATAAAGTAGAAAACGTGCTGGCCAACCTGGCCGCTACCAACCCATTTCGTCCGGATACGGCTTTTGGCAAACAACCCGAAGTTGCCGTCATCGACGCCAGCGATAGTGTTCAATCAGCCCCTGTCGCGCCAGTGGGCGCTGCGACGGCTGCGAGTCAGGTCAGCCAACTGCGGCAGGTCAATACCGCTCTGGCAGAATATGATGGTCGACTTCAGCAGGTATTTGATGCAATGGCACTTTCCCGTTCAGGCAGCAAACCTGAGCCCCATAACATGGGAACGGAGTACGAGAGCCTGATGACCTTTGTCCGTCAAACGGAATACCATCTAACGAAAGCGATCAAACAGATTCCGGAAACGCTCCCTGAGAATACCGGCGAGTCAATGGCGCAGTTAATGCCCGAATTCAGCCAAAGCCTGGTTCGCTATGACAGTGAATTTCAACAGATTTACGGCGCGATTCAGCATGAATTAAAGCAAGCAGAAATTGCCAGCAAACGCTTTCGCTGAGCCTTTAAAGCTACTCTCGAGTGAGAGTGGCTCCCATTCCTTCAATGTTCCTCCCTCCGTGGTCCCTTATGCTGGTGATCAGAATTTGGGGAAGCTATTTCGGGACAAGCCTCCAGATAAATGCCAATACCTATTGCAAGGTAGGTCATCAGCAACACTCTGAGGGCAGCTGCTTTAATCCCTTCTGCTGCCAATATGGACGGAAGCAATTTCATTACGATTATGTTGTGCAGTACATGTGCCGCTGAACTGGCCAGTAAACCCTCTTCCTGAAAAAGTTTACCTAAAAAGTAGCCGGGTGGAATCCTGGAGGTGACATTTACAAACTCGAACCTGCCGCTATTACGGGCGTGTGCCAACCCAAATAACAGACTCGAACTTGCAAGGCTGAGTTGTTTAGCGCGACGGGGGCCAAGACCCGTTGCCGTGAACAATCGCTGCAACATGTCTTGAATACAGAATCGAAAAATCACTTCTTCTTCGCATGCGGCAATGAGCAATCTGTAGATGGCCAGATTGACAGGCGGTTCATTGGTGATTGTGATGGGTTGATCCAAAAGAATTCCCAGTGCTACATGAAGGGAACTTACAGCAGCTTGCGAAAGTAATGTGTAACATGAGGTTTTAATGACATTGTGGGCGGTTAAAATGAATGAAGTGGCTGCAGAGATTTCCGTCTTTCGTTGTGTCAGCGCAACCGGAGCAGGACTAGCCATTAAATCCTGCTGCTGGCCCGTGCCGCGGGGCTGGCTGGCGTTGCGAATCTGCAGTTGCTGGCCCTCAACGCAAGACACGGAAAAAGCGTCCGGTTGTGCTCGCTGTTCAGAATGAAAGGTGTAGTAGCCCGGAGTTTTAATGAGTTTGTGCACCGTTAAAATGAATGACGGGGGCAGACGCTCAATCTTTCGATCTGGCAGCTCAACTGGAGTGACTGAGTCATAAACACCTGCGGGCAATGATGCCTGCTGTCGACCAATATCCGGCGACTGGTCAGATTGACGAATCTTTTTTAGCCCACCAACCTGCTGTTCACCGGGATCAGTGTTTTCTCTGGCAGCAGCGTGGGCTGAGACTGGGTTCTGGGGTAAGCTCTGGCTTATATCCATCAATTAAAGACCCTATTTTGATCAGGTTGGCATAGATTATTTTCCCCAATTTAGAGTCAATTACGCACACAAAGTTCCATGCCTGTTTTGCAACAGTATTTGCTCTGAAGTTCCATTGCATCAGGCAACAATCAACTTTTAATCTGACACTTAACAGGATCGATCAGCAGAACCCCCGCTGGGCCGTCAAGTCGTTCCTTCAACAATCTATCGACCCTTTCTATGGCTCCCTCAGGATCCTGAAAGAAGTCCGTTGACCACAAACGGATCAGGTGCCAACCCAGGTTTTCCAGCACACTGTGCCGGACCCGGTCCCTGTCACGAGCCGATGGCGAGCCATGGTATGTAGCGCCATCGCATTCAACCCCTGCCAGATAAACGCCTGGCGAATCTGGATGCACAATACCAAGGTCAACCCTGAATTTACTGACCCCAACCTGGGTTTGAACTTTCCACCCCTTATCGCGCAGGGCCCAGGTCACAGCCTGTTCAAAATCACTGTCAAACTGATCAACGCCATATTGGGCAGTCGCTTGCCAGGCCAATGCAACCGAGCCTTTTTCTGCGAATTCAAGATAATGTTTGAGGTGTTCAACCGCCAAGGCTGAAGTACGACTCAGATCAATCATCGAGGAATCAAAACTTGAAAAAACAAGTACTTCACTGGTTGCCCGGGTGATAGCAACATTCAAACGACGCTCGCCACCTGATTTATTCAGTGGACCGAAATTCATACTCATTGTTTTGGCTTCAGGTTCTGCGGGCCCATAGCCAAGACTCAGGATAATAATATCTCGCTCATCCCCCTGAACGGATTCCAGATTTTTTACGAATACGCCATCGTATGAGTCTGTAGAATGGAAATAGCGCTCAATATCCGGATTTTTCCTGCGAGCATTATCAAGCAGGTCTTCAATCGTGCGTTGCTGCTCTGTATTGAGCGTCACTACGCCAATGCTTTGACTGCATTGCTGTTCATCAGTTAAACGACGAACTATTTCATCCACCACAGCCTTGGCTTCTATCGGATTGTTACGCCCCTTCCCTTTAGCGTAAACACCATCAACTCGATGAAGGGTCACCGCAGACTCCTTGGTATCAGACGACGGATAGGTAACCAAAGAGTTTTCATAATATTTATTATTTGAAAAAGCGATAAGGGTTTCGTGACGGCTGCGATAGTGACCGGTCAACCGCAAACAGGGTAACCTTGCCGCAAGAGCCTGATCTAAAATTGACTCTAAATCTTCTTCATCAGGATCATCACTATGACCAGACCCACTGAAAAAACTGGTGGGCGGCATCTGTTTTGGATCACCAACAACGATAACATTCCTGCCCCTTGCGATAGCTCCAACGGAGTCCCATGTAGTCATCTGGGAAGCTTCGTCAAAAATGACAAGATCAAAGCCCTTGAAGTCTGATGGTAAAAACTGTGACACAGACAGTGGAGACATCATCATGCAGGGGCAAAGATCCAGAATACGCTCCCCCATTTCATTGAAAAGAGTCCTGACTGGTTTATGACGTGTTTTCTTCTGAAGTTCTCGAGCCAGTACGCCGAACTCTTTAGGGCTATCTTTGGCAAACGGGTCGGGCACAGTTTCAGCGGCAATGGCTGCGACGTACTGGCTGGTAGTTTCAGCCACCCGGGCATCCAACACTCTGAAATCTTCAATTAACTGCTCATGGCTGGACGCTGTAAACTGCCGCAATACGTCACTATCATCAATCAGCTGTGGTGCAAGCCAGCGACAAAAAGCAGTCATTACCTGATCCGAAGCGTCTTCCGGTAAAATGGTCCTCGCTTCAAGACCATGGGTCAGCCCTTCAAGATTAACATTGGCCGCTGCCTCTTTTTGAGCTAACCATTTCACCCAAACATTGAACTTTGCAGACTTGGCTGTTAACGCACCGATTGCTGAATTGACCGCGTCCAGAGAGTCCTGGGTTGAAAACTGAAGCTCCAATGTATCCGCTTCTTCGGCAACGTCACTGAATGTAACCCATGCCTGTTTGAATTCATTTTTTTGCACAACAAGTCTGGAGCCTTCAAGGAAATCGCGGCCATCCACCAGTTTTGTTTTTATGGCGGTAAGCAGGGCTGCAGGATCATCAGTAAGACTCAACGCCTGCTTAATGTTTTGGTGGATACTATTACACCTGTCATTTGCCTGGGCCAAGTCTTCACTGGTGGTTTGCCAGCCCTGCCAGATATTGTCCTCTGCAAAGATTTCAGTCAGGGACAGGATGTGATTCTGTAAATTGGCTGCTTTACGTATCTCAGGGAGGAGGTTTAAGTCCTGAAACTTCTTATACCCTATCCTTTTAGCAGCTTTGTTGACCTTCAACTTTGTGATAAACGACTTCAACCAACGGCCTTGAGCCTCATCATGGAGGGCACACCAGTCAGCAACAGGGGTCACCGTCAGAACTTCGGGTGAAATATTATGCCCTATCGTCGTTAGCAGCTGATCGAATTCCGCTTTTAAATGACACAGCGTTTGCAGATCATCCAACGCTCCTTTGGCCCCTCTGGCCAGAAGGAAATTAAAAGAATCCGACTCAGCAGATTCAATCAGGCCAGCCAGGGCATTTGTTTGATGCAAGGCAGCAATGGCTGGCTTATCGATGGTGAGACCAAAGCTGGAGACAAGAGTGACAGCCTGTGGCAAGAGATCATTGAGCGCAATCTGGTATCTGCTGAGGCAATCTAACACCTGGCTTTGCCAGGCGTTAGACCACCGACGTGCTTTTAGAATTTTGAACTGGTCAGGATCAAGGTCAGCAATGTCTTTATTTGCCAGTGAGATTTTTTTAACGGTTTCCAGTAAATCATCCAGTTGCTCTTTTGATCTGACCGGCGATGATTCAAAGCCCACAGGCCATCCGAGAATAAAATGATGTTTCTCTTTGTAGAGAACATCTCTGGCGATAGCCTCCCTGGCCGAGAGACCAAACGGAGATTTCTTATGCAGTGCCTGTACATAAGCGTTCAAACTATCCCGCTTTTGTTTGAGCGTTTGTACCGATTGAATCCAGCCGTTACTCCGGGCGCTGACCCGTTTATCAGTCGCCGACTTAAGTTGCTCAAGAACCGCTTTTTTATTGGCCTTGTTACTATGAAGCTCCAGACATAAATGATCCAGACCTACCTTTGCCATCCTGCGATAAACAACATGAAGAGCCGCCATTTTTTCTGCAACGAAAAGAACCTTCCTTCCCAATGCCAGATTGTGGCAGATCATGTTGGCAATGGTTTCAGATTTACCAGTGCCTGGCGGCCCCTCCAGAACAAAATCCTGAGAGTGACCAGAAGCTTCCACGGCAACCAGCTGTGAGCTGTCACAGTTCAAAGGGGTGAATATTTTCTCCGGGTCAATTTCCTGATCCACTTTTCCAGCAGAAACAAAGCTTGAATCCTGTGTATAAGCCTCCTGCGGGTTATCCACCAAATGTTTAACAAAAGGATTTTCTTTCAGGTCATCTATTCGATCTTTAAGGTCTTTCCACATCAAGTATTTGGCAAAAGAAAAAGAACCCAGCACCAGCTCTTCAACCACTTCAAACCCCTGCTGTTCTGAAATAGCTGCACGAACCGTATTCCAGATATGATGAACATCAATACCCGACTGATCTTCAGGCAGTGATTCCCGAAACTGGTTAAGGTTTATATTGTGCTCTTTGTCCAGAAACTCAATCAGAGTCATATTAAAAATGGGAGACTCATCCGGGAGCTGCCTCACTTTGACAGGAGCCCGGGCAGAACTGCGGGTCAGCTCTGCCGGAATAAGAATAAGCGGAGCACGATAAGATCGATCATCCTCAGGATTTTCTTTCCATCGCAGCATGCCAACCGCAAGATACAAGGTATTGGAGCCACCTTCTTGTAAGTCATTCTTGGCTTTTCGGAACAGATTAATTGCGTTCTGTTCCAGCTTCTTTTTTGGCATATTGGCCATAAGAATGTTCTTATTCAATTGTTCAAGGGCATACTCTTTATGAATATCTGAACCCGCTTGAAGCCTGAACATCTCCTCACTTCTTTCTTTATCATTCAGGGGACTTTCTTCAACAGATAAAAACCGAAAGAGTGTGCCGCCAGCAAGCTTGTCCTCCATTGCGCTGATATCAGGGCAATACAGCTTAATGGCAACCGCTGTGTCTTTCAGAGCCAACAATGCGTTCCGTTTCGTTAAATCCAACAGCTTGCGTTGCCAGGTATCTATGCGGGTATCCGGGGTTTCCTGAACGACTTTTTCATCAGCCCTTACGGGAGGAAGTGGAGGGACGATGGGCAGATTTAACTCACTGTCTGATTCAGAGCTTTGTACTTCTGTCTTTGTTTCTGTACTGGCTAACGGCTTGATCTTTCTGGAACGAGCTTGCTTAATGTCAATGAGATAGACAAAATCCTGCTCTTTTTCCTCACTGATCAACTCCCGGGCCCGAGCTTTTGCCTGCTCAAAGGTAACAGGCTGATCATTAGTCACCAAAGTACTTTCAAACAGAACGAGATCTCTTGCATCTACTCTTTTTCGAAGGTCCATGGGATCATCATTGGTCAGTACCGGAAAGCATTCATCGATGAGCCAAACGCCAACAAAGGCATGCTCCTTTGTTAAAGCAATGACAGGATTTAATCCCATTAACTCCAGACAGCTGGCAAATAACACAGAGGTATCGAGACATGCTGAAATTTTTGAAGCACTGATATCTGCTGCCAACCGGATACGCTGCCCGACTCTGGCGAAATCTTCGGATGGTGAGACATAAGCAAGCCGCTGAGAAAATATGACATTCCAAAGCGCGGCGGCCATTAAATAAGGCTTTTCTCTGGTGTTGGATTGATAACCGTCAGCACTGCGACCATGACCACTCTTTTCGAGAACCTCTGTGGCTTGCCTGACCAGCGACTCTACGTATACACCATTGGGTTTGACAAAAGCAGCCAAAAGATCAGGTTGCCGACTTTCTCCACCCCAGAAGTTTGCGGGCAAAACAGCCACTGTCGTTGACTTTGTTACGTATATTTGTGATCCATCAGCGGACTCCACTGTGATCAAGAGAGTTACGCTG
Source organism: Endozoicomonas sp. ONNA2 (assembly GCF_024606365.1). Lineage (GTDB taxonomy): Bacteria > Pseudomonadota > Gammaproteobacteria > Pseudomonadales > Endozoicomonadaceae > Endozoicomonas. Next base: position 542 of record NZ_JAHHPO010000844.1, on the reverse strand, counting down.
GTTTCATCAGTCAGAGTAAAGAGTGTGTCATGGGATACCTTCAAGGGCCGTTGCTGGAGAGAAATAGCCTGACCTGGCCGAATATCATCAATAGGCCACTCTTCTTGTGAAAAAAACTCAGGCTCGGACTTCAGCTTAACCACGAGCCTTTTTAAGGCTCCTGAATCTGCTGACTTATCATCGGAGCCAGCCTGGTAAAGCACGCTCAGATTACGTAAAAGCGGATAGGCATTCTGCTGTGCTGCCAGAGAAAAAGTGGATAAATGATCTGCTGATATCTCAAGTATTGCCGTCATTTTAAGGTGAGCCCAGTTGTTTAGGCAGATTGTTTAGCAGATTGTTTAGCAGAAATTCAACATATTCAGGTTAAGTTCTTACAGTGATTGTAATCAGCTATATGGGTCAGTGAATACGCTGGCTATTGACTGTAGCCCTGGCTACAGGAATTCCCCACTATAGCCGTATGGCGGTGGCGCTGCCAACCGCTTAAGGAATTGTCTTTTAATAAGTTCCCGATTTCCGTTCACCCTGAGCTTGTCGAA
>NZ_JAHHPO010000843.1 GCF_024606365.1 Endozoicomonas sp. ONNA2 | reverse complement strand
CACGGGATCAATCCGTCTTGAAGAAGCAAAAAGGCTTAAAATGGCAGCATAAAGGCAAGCAAAGGAGTAGAAATCACAATTTTTACCCCAAAACAGGCTAAATTTAGGCCAATATTTGATCAGTCAGGCAAATATTGAAGCTTTCGTTTTTTTCAATAGCTAGTTCTCGGACAGCCTCCTAGTTCTCGGACAGCCTCCAGGTGCTCCCATGCTTTGCCGCTCAGGATGAATGCCCTCCGCCGGACGGGCACTGTTCATCGAGAGCCTCTTGGGACGAGTATAGTGGTGGTGGCAATTCAGGAGAGTATGGTGGCAATTCGGGAAAGTTGGGTGATAACGTGGTGTCATTGCCCGGGCAGAATATTTCTGCCAGTACAGTACCACTGGCTTCAGGTGCATAACTGATAACCCGGGATAACTGTACTGGTGCGACCGAGGGGGCTACGTGCCGACATTTGGCATACACATTATCGGCGAGAAAAGCTGCGAGAATAGATGCGCCAACACCTGCGGCAAGACCTGTGAAAATAGTTACGACAGCACCGTTGACAGAACCCAGGGCAGCAAGTATGCCCGGGCCTGCAGTCACGGAAACTGACACGCCTACAGCACAGCCTGCAAATGTGGTTGCAGCCTGGGTTACTGCAGTTCGACTCGACACTGACACTGTTCGTCCGAAACACCAAAGCTGACAACATAACGGTTCTTGGTTATGGGATTGCTCATAAGCTGCTATACCCTGCATCCGGGGTATTTGAGTAAGTGGTGATGCTGCTTGCATACAATTGCCCTGAAAAAAATTAATTGGTTAGTCCCTCAATTCATAAATAAGTTTCATCATTCTCACTCAGTGGCGTTGGCTTCGTTGACGACTTCACGCCTGCGTGATCGCATTTGAAGGTCAACGGGGCCGCCCGGGCATGGCTTTCAGTAATTTTTATCCTCAATTTGCTGCCAACGCACGACTGCATGGATGCAGGAGCTAGAGCAACGCAGGAGCAGTTGCCGCGTAG
>NZ_JAHHPO010000842.1 GCF_024606365.1 Endozoicomonas sp. ONNA2 | reverse complement strand
ATTCTTAAATAAACTTTCTCTGTATCATGACGTACGATCAGTGGTAATCAGGAATTTTTTATAACTGATTGTTTCACCCATCAAAAATGATTGGAGTGGGCTTGCTATATTCCGAAAGCTGGCCAAAAGAACCTGTGCTTTTGAATCGTTTTGGTTGAGTTATCAGGCAAAACCGTGTTAAGCGTTTAAGGGTTTCAGCCGTTACTGATTACCATGAAAATAAACTGGTTCGCATTAGTTTGTACTAATACGTTAGTCAGGCAGCTTATTTTATTACCGGTGTTTGAGGGTTAAGTTGCCAGAGAAAACGTGACCAGAATATTCGAGTTGGATAGCAGCCATAAAGTGCAGGAAATAAGGCTTTTACCGGTTCATACAGGAAAATAACCCACTCCTTTGCCGGATAGGGGTTGATGGTTTTTCTTGACCGATTATTGACTTCGCCTTATATATTGAAGCAATTTCTATCCCGGCTTTTCTTGTTCTGGCGATCAGGCTCTATTTCAGCAGGTCTGATTATTGGGTATGATGGGCGATTTATCTGCTCACAGCTCTGACCAGCCAGAACATTGGAACAGATGACAGGACGTGTAAGGCAGCATGGGTAAATCGCTAGTTATTGTGGAGTCGCCGGCCAAGGCGAAAACCATCAACAAATATTTAGGCAAAGACTTTGTTGTCAAATCCAGTGTGGGTCATATCCGGGATTTGCCGACAGCGGGGGGGCCGAAAAAAGCCGTGGATGCCAAGGCCAGGGCCAGGGCCGCTGCCGAGACCAGAAAGCTCTCACCCGAGGAGCGTGAGCGGCGCAAGAAAATTAAAGCCCGTGCTCAGTTGATTGAGCGTATGGGGATCAACCCCGATAATGGCTGGGAAGCCCGTTACCAGATTTTGCCGGGCAAGGAAAAAGTCGTTGACGAACTTGCCCGTCTGGCAGAAAACGCTGAAACGATTTATCTGGCAACGGACTTGGACCGCGAGGGAGAAGCCATTGCCTGGCATTTGCAGCAGGCCATCGGCGGGAGTCCGGATCGATATCGTCGTGTGGTCTTTAACGAGATTACCAAAAAAGCCATTCAGTCTGCCTTTGAATCCCCCGGGCAGTTAAATCAGGATCGGGTTGATGCCCAGCAGGCCCGCCGGTTTCTGGATCGTGTGGTGGGTTATATGGTTTCGCCGCTGCTTTGGGCGAAAATTGCCCGTGGGCTCTCTGCCGGACGCGTTCAATCCGTTGCAGTCAAGTTGGTGGTTGAGCGTGAGCGGGAAGTTCGCAGTTTTATTCCTGAGGAATACTGGGAAGTCTATGCTGATCTTCTGGCTAGCGGGAGTGATGCCGTCCGTTTTCAGGTAGTCAAAGAGAACGGAGTGAATTTCAGGCCTGCCAGCAAGGCTGAAACGGATCAGGCCCTTGCTCAGTTACAGCAGGGTCAATATGCCCTGACCAGTCGTGAAGACAAGCCAACCCAGAGCAAGCCTTCGGCACCGTTTATCACATCCACCTTGCAGCAGTCGGCCAGCACACGCCTGGGCTTCAGTGTCAAGAAAACCATGATGCTGGCGCAGCGCCTCTATGAAGCGGGTTACATCACCTACATGCGAACCGACTCCACCAATCTGAGCCAGGATGCGGTTGCCAGTGCCCGGTCTTTTATTACCAAACAGTATGGTGATCAGTACTGTCCGGAGCAGCCAAATCTCTACAGCAGCAAGCAAGGTGCCCAGGAAGCTCACGAGGCAATTCGACCATCCAGTGTTACATTAAAGCCCGATGGCCTGTCTGGAATGGAACGGGATGCAGAGCGTCTGTACGATTTGATCTGGCGTCAGTTCGTTGCCTGTCAGATGACACCTGCGCAGTATCTCAGTACGTCTCTGGTGGTTGATGTTAACGGCTATCAGCTCAAAGCCAGGGGACGCACGCTGAAGTTTGATGGCTATACCCGGGTGCAAAAGCCTCTGGCCAGAAAAGGGGAGGATGTGATTCTGCCAGATCTGCAAAAAGGGGTAGCCCTGACCCTGGAAAAACTGGACCCCAAACAGCTATTCACCCGTCCACCGGCCCGTTTCAGCGAAGCGGCGTTGGTCAAGGAGTTGGAAAAGCAGGGTATTGGTCGGCCGTCAACCTATGCCTCGATTATTTCCACCATTCAGGACCGCGGTTACGTTTCAGTGAAGAATCGCCGTTTTTATGCGGAAAAAATGGGCGATATTGTGACTGACCGTTTGAATGAGTCTTTTCATGAACTCATGGACTTCCACTTCACGGCAAGAATGGAAGAGAAACTTGATGATATTGCTGAAGGTGAAAAAAACTGGAAGCAGGTTCTTGACGATTTTTATACGGACTTCACCCTTCAGTTAACCCGGGCTGAACAGAGTGAAGGAGGGATGCGTACAAATGAGCCCTCCCTGACCGATATTGAGTGTCCCGCTTGCCGTCGCCCCATGATGATTCGCACGGCATCTACCGGGGTTTTTCTGGGTTGCTCCGGTTATTCATTACCGCCAAAGGAGCGCTGTAAAACGACAATTAACCTGGTTCCGGGTGAAGAGGTGGAAGACGCAGACGATGAATACGCCGAGGTTAATGCCCTGCGTGCCATGCGTCGTTGTCCCAAATGTTCCACTGCTATGGAAAGCTATCTGATTGATGAGCAAACAAAGTTACACGTCTGTGGCAATAACCCGGATTGTTCCGGGTTTGCTGTGGAGAAGGGGAGTTACAAATTAAAAGGTTATGATGGTCCCGTACTTGAATGCGACAAGTGTGGTAGTGAAATGCAGTTGAAAACCGGGCGTTTTGGCAAATATTTTGGCTGTACTAACAGTGAGTGCAAGAACACCCGAAAGTTGCTCAAAAGTGGTGAGCCTGCTCCCCCCAAAATGGAGCCGGTGTCCATGCCTGAGTTAAAGTGTGTCAAAGTGGATGATCATTACGTGCTCCGGGATGGCGCATCCGGACTGTTCCTTGCGGCCAGCCAATTTCCCAAGAACAGGGAGACCCGTGCCCCTTTGGTGGCAGAACTGTTGCCCCATCAGGCAATGATTGACCCTAAGTATGGTTATCTTATGGATGCTCCCCGTCAGGATCCTGATGGGAATCCGGCAATTATTCGCTTTAGCCGTAAAACTAAACAGCAATACGTTATGTCCGAAATTGATGGTAAGGCATCGGGTTGGAGTGCTGTATTTGATGATGGTCGCTGGCATGAAAAACAGACTAAAAAGCGCCAATCCGGTTAGTCCGGATCTTTCATAAACTTCCCCGAATCTCGCGCACGACCTTATCGACCGCCAGTTTGATGCTGTACTGTTCGTATGGAACAAGGCTCTGGCTATCAAGGTGCATTGCTACAAGGCGCGTGGGCAAAGTCTTTCTCACAAAAACACCTCAAGCCTTTACTGGCAAAAGCCAGACAAAGCGGAAAATACGCATTGCTGAAAAATTCTGAGTCTATTGCACTGCAACAGGGTTCAAGTTGTTCCCGAAAAATTGATGGAGTTGGTTATGACAAATAATTGGCAGGGATATACCAATAAAATGCTCTTTCACGCCCGTTTGTTGCTGGATGCCTGGGAAGATGCAGATGATCTTGCCAAGTCGGCATTTCGTGAGGCCTGCCTCAATGCAATGGTTCAGGCTTACCGGTCGTTACTGGCTGAAATTATGACTAATTACCGTTTGCCGGTAAATCAACTACCGTGTCTTGATGAGGCAATGAGCAGTGTTCACCACAAGGGAGAGGTGTCTACTGAATTACTGTACATCGAACGTCTCGAGCAACATGACTCCTGGTTGTCGGCGCTATTAAAAAGTCATCAGGACTGTTCAATGCCTATACAACGCAAAAGTGTCGAGAGAAATGAAATTCCTCTGTTTAATGCTAACAGTGTGCGGTTTGATCAGTCAGGGGAATTCCTTTCTGTGCTTGAGTCATTGAAGGAGCTGGTTACTTTCAGTCGGAATTTCAGCCTCGAATGGTAGGCTTCGAACGTCTTCAGATTTGTTCATTACCAATCTCTTCAGCTATTGTTGAGGCCAGACATCTTGCAAGCCTTTGCAGGCTAATGCACAATGCTTCATTGCTAACCATAAAATCCCGGTGTGTTTAGTTATGTCAGCGTCATTTCTTGAAATTGTTGAATTACCTTCCGGCGAGATCGTTTTGCGTCGCAGTGATGAGGAGAACGCTGAGCCTCTGGTTACCATGTCATTCTCCCAAGAGTTGCTTGACTTTCTTCAGGGAGATCAGGTGGAGGTGGCCAAGGCTATGCTGGATGCCTGCATAGCGGAAGTGGGACGTAAAACAGAAGCTGGCGCCGGAGAGTATATCCCTGAAAATCGGGTTATTCATTGATGTTATGCACATCATGTAGCACCTGATCATTTGGACAAAATACTACTGATAGTAGTAAACGACAGTGAAGCGCGTAACTATAGTTATTCATCAATTGCCGTTTTACCCCCCCCTGTTCCCGATTGCCAGTCCCTGACATCGACCTGAGCAGGCCTGAGAGGATCAGCTCATCAATGATAAAGCAGGCAGGTTCACTGTCAATGCCCGGGTCGTTGCCATTATGACTGGATGATGGTGTCAGGAATTGTCCCGGAATAACCTCACCATTTTACTCAGTCCGGGAAATTGTCGCTGCCCGCTTACCGCTTAGGAATTATCCTTAAATAATTCCGACATTTTAAACTCGGTCTGCGTTCATCCTGAGCGGAGTC
>NZ_JAHHPO010000841.1 GCF_024606365.1 Endozoicomonas sp. ONNA2 | reverse complement strand
GAGCACAAAGGAAAAGAAAAGCTCTTCTTTGTGCTCTTCGTGTGCTTCGTGGTTCCAATTCAAGACCCGAAGTACCCGGAAACCAACCCGCCTGCACTCGATCGCAGAAGCTAAAAATAATAATGAACAATAGTCCTATCAAGAAGATCTACCCTAAGAGCGCCTGCATCCATGCAGTCGGGCGCTATTCTCGGACGGCCTCCTGGGAACTTTCCAGACTGTCCTCGGTTTCATGCCCTGCAAGAAGCTGTGAAACAAACTCTGCCGACCAGATTGAAGGCGTTGTGCTCTCTTCTTCTGGATCTTGTTCCATTTCCTGTGTCAGTTTGGAGTCGGCCTGTTTATCATCGCTTACATATTCATTTATGGACGGAATAAATTGGAATATAGCTTTTATTTCATCTGTTATCTCTTCCGACTGTTGCTGTTGGGCTGACTGACTTCTGAATTTTTTCAAATCTGGAATTCTATCGATAAACGATAAGAAAGACTGAAGTATGACAAGTTGACTTGTTGCCCGATTAGATAATCCCGGGAGTGCGTTTTTCAGATCATCGAATAGCTTACTAATTTCAGACCGAAGAGCCTTATTATTGAAGTTGTTTATTAAGCTTCTTTCTTCTTTTCCAGTTTTTGGCTTGGCTTTTAACCTGGCTAAATTATTTCGAGTGAGGTAGGTCAGGCTTGGGTCGGAGCTTTTTTTTACGATCCAAAGACAAGCTATTAATACGTCTTTTCTAGTTTTAATGTTATTGAAAGGCAATAAATTATGAATAAAAACTTTGATTTCTTCAAAGAGACTGGCAATTGCCTTTCTTCTTTGGACCTCTCCGATTCTTTTGATCTCTCCAAAATTGGTTTTTTTATCCGACTTTATACCAGTTATTTGACCTGTTGGTACACAATCTTTCTGGTTGTAAGTTGTTGGGGTTAGTACCTGAAATGGCTCACCAAGATGATGATGTTGATCATTATACGCCTGAGAAAATGAGTTTTCAGTTTGTCCGTCATGGATATACATTGTTGGGACGACAATGCTGGCAACTGCGGAGGTTGAAGTCCCGTCTTGTTGGGGTTTGCGGAATAGTTCAACTCCAAACGGGGAGGGTTGAAAGAGATTAATGACCATTTTAGACCCTTAAAAAAGATAATAACCTGCTGCAATAAATACATTCTAATGGAGGTTGGATAACCAGTGCTTAGTATAATAAGCAGCTAAGGAATTGTCTGAAAATAACTTCCACATATTCAGATGTTCCACCGCAATCAT
>NZ_JAHHPO010000840.1 GCF_024606365.1 Endozoicomonas sp. ONNA2 | reverse complement strand
CCGAAAAGCTGGAACCACTTGTGCTTTTGCGGGCAGCGGGCGGCGGCATTTTCCCCGACTGAATGAAATGATGAAGTTATTCCGAGACAATTACTAAGTAGTTGGAAAATGGAATCGTATATTTATTAGTTAGCTACTCAGGCAAGTCGCAACGTAGGCAGCATAGCCGTAGCTATGTGACAAACACCAGGAAGTTGCAACGGAGCAGAGTGACTGACCACTTGGTCAGAAAGCATTTGGTTAACTACTCAGCCACACCCTACTGTGGGCAGGTGTGGAGATGTGACCTGGAGACAGCAATCATCGGACGTTGGCTAAATTTCAGTCAGCATCAGGGCTGCTGGTTTGTAAGGCAGATTTTGTGCCCGGGCAACATGCTCACAGGTAATAACACCGTTGCCAACATTCAGGCCTTCCAAAAGGAATGGGTTGTCTGCCAAAGCCTTGCGAGTGCCTTTGTTGGCAATCTGAAGAACATAAGGCAGTGTTGCATTGTTCAGGGCCAGGGTAGAGGTACGAGCAACCGCACCGGGCATGTTGGCCACACAATAATGAACAACATCATCAACGATAAAGGTCGGTTCGGCATGAGTGGTCGCTACGGAAGTTTCAGCGCAGCCACCCTGATCGATGGCTACATCGACAATGACAGAACCTGATTTCATCTTGCTAACCAGCTTGCGGGTAATGAGTTTGGGTGCTGCAGCACCGGGCAGCAGAACACCGCCGATGACCAGGTCAGCAGATACCACATGCTGTTCGATAGATTGGCTCGTGGAGTATACGGTACGAACACGGTTGCCAAATTGGGCATCCAACCGGCGCAGGGCATCCACTGAGCGGTCAAGTACTACCACCTCGGCACCCATGCCGATTGCCACCGTAGCTGCATTCTGGCCAACAACCCCGGCACCAATAATGATCACTTTTGCAGGTTCAACCCCGGGAACTCCGCCGAGCAGAATACCGCGTCCCGCCATGGATTTTTCCAGACAACGTGCACCCGCCTGGATCGACATGCGCCCGGCCACTTCAGACATCGGGGCCAGAAGGGGCAATCGGCCCTGAGCATCGGTTACGGTTTCGTAAGCGATACAGGTTGCTCCGGAATTGATAAGGTCTGTGGTCTGTGGCGCATCGGGTGCCAGATGCAGATAGGTGAACAGCGTTTGGTGGGGTTTCAGTCGAGTGCGCTCAACAGCCTGGGGCTCTTTTACTTTAACGATGAGTTCAGCTGCAGAGAAAACCGCTTCGGCAGTTTCCAGAATAGTAGCACCAGAGGCCTGATAATCCTCGTTAAAGAAACCTACGCCATTACCGGCATGATCCTCAACTAAAACTTCGTGTCCGTTGTGAACCAGCTCTTTGACAGCAGCTGGTGTAAGGCCCACGCGGTACTCGTGATTCTTGATCTCCTTCGGAATACCTATCCGCATATTCAGCTCCTTGATTACTTTAAATTGGGATATAACAATATTTAACATTAATTTTTGCAAAATTTTATCTTGAATATGAATTTTTATTGGTTTTTTTATCTTTAAAATATTTTTGACTAATTTTTTACTCTGTATTCAGGAAGAAATACCAGATTTCAAAATCAGCAGGACGTTTGTGAACTGTTCACTGAGTGGCTGCAAAGAAGTACTCTCCTGTTGTAAAAACTGACGTGCATGCCTATAGCTTCACATATCCAGGCAGCACCCGGAATAATTAATTACCCCGGACTCGCTACCTGGCTGAGTCAGTGAAGAGAGTTTGACGGGCAGGAAATGAGGCTTATCATGGGCAAATCTGGCCTGTAGTGGTATGAATTGTGTTCTGTCAGCAATGGTCACTGCACAGCCTTGCGGACTGATTTTGTTGTTTTTCGTTGTTGTATATCTATGTCACTACTGAAAAAAGCAATGGCGTCGCTGTCGATAGGCGCTGCAAAAGTGGATGCCGTGCTCGAGCAGCCAGAGTTGATTCCCGGCAAACGGGTGGATTTCACCATTCGGGTTAACGGGGGGGGAGCTGAACAACAGATTGATAACATCTATCTGAAAATCTGCTGCCAGTATTTTGTCGAGCTTGAAAAGCGTAAGAGCGGCGATGAAGGGACCGTCACTGAAAAGGTAAAAAAGACCTGCTCCTTGAGCCAGTGGTCATTGCCAGAAACCTTTATTATTGCTCCGGGTGAAGAACGAATATTCAATGCCGGTTTTATTTTGCCCCATAACACACCCATTACCCTTGGTGAAGGCAAGGTATGGCTGGAAACCGGACTGGATATCCAGTTTGCCATTGATCCTACGGATACTGACATGCTGGTAGTAAGGCCGGATGCATTGATGGCCGGTTTGTTCGATGGACTTACCAACTCAGGTCTACAGCTGCGCCAGGCTGAGTGTGAAGCCGCTACGGGCTTCGAACTGCCGTTTGTACAGGAGTTTGAATTTGTTCCGGTCTCCGGGACGTTTCTTGGCCGTTGGCGGGAGCTGGAAATCGTTGCCTGGCGTGATGATCAACAGCTTAAACTCTGGTTTGCAGTGGATCGTCAACAACGGGGTTTGCATGGCATGTTATCCGGGCTGCTCGGTAGGGGTGAATTGCATCGACATCTGGAAATGGCGGTGGATACTACGCCAGAAGCACTGGCTGAACAGGTGATCGCGTTTCTGGATGAGACATCCTGATTATTAATTAGCTGTCGTTAAACCGTGATATGAGTTTCTGTTTTTCATATTAGCGGATGGTTTTGGCAGGAAACCGGGAACTTGAGTAGCCCCCTCCGTTGTACCTCACATAGTACCAGCCCGGGTAGCCAGAAATATTCGATTCCATATGGCCAGCTACTTAAAGAAACTGGGCAGGTCACATTGGGTGCTGACAATTTCCGTAGGGTGAATTCAGGTGTGATCTCACTATTGCCTGTACGTCAGGGGTGTCTGGATATTCATTAAATAAATGCAGTATGGCTTCTGTGAAACCGACACACTGTTTCTCGGCAAGGCTGGTTTCAGAGTTGCGAGATATAAAGATGGATGATGGCAGTATGATCCCTCCAATGATTGCAAACAGATATGAGCTGTTATGCATAGCGGCCACCGCCGAAAAGCTACTGCCTGAGATTAAATAGGTGAATCCCCCGGTAATAAGGGCTAGAGCAAGGTTTATGCCAAGCATGGTGGCGACCGGGTAAGCAAGCTCATCCCAAGTCATTTTTGGTGCGCTGGCGTTTAGCCTGGCTGATATTGCTGCAAGTACTCCCAATGGCAGGCCAACCCACCATGTAGCAATTGTGCCCCAGAGCAGAGCATAAAGAACAGGTGATTCAGAGTTGTATACCCTTGGGAAATACCTCAGGGTGTGTGCTCCATGATGCGTAAGGTGCAGGTCAGAAAAATAGGCAAAATTGATCTGGGTGGTGACTAAATCATGGATTACCCCATATAAAATCGCAGCCATTACGGCCATTCCTGTGATTTTTCCGATTTCAATGAGTTCATCACCCATCGTAAATTCTCCTTCACCTCTTTTTTTATCTGAGATCTCAATAAATGTCTGGTATTTGTTTTGGATGCCGATTATGGTCTCGGGGTCAACATACATTGCCTTATCAAGAAGTGGTGCAAGTAATGCAGAATCCTGAGCCAGGCTTTCTTTAGACCATCCCGTACAGAGCAAAACAAGCAATGCGCCACAAATAACTTTTGGAATGTTCATTGTCCTTTGGCCTGGCAAGTGGTAAAAACTCCTGAGTCTCTACGGGAGACCCATTCGATCGATAAAATATAATTGACGTTTATATGGGAGCGTCAATATCATGGTTCTACTGGACGCCTCGGAAAGAGCGAACAGATTTTTACTGTTACCCGGGAAACCCAATCGGCCTCACCATTGCCAGAAAGCACGATTAGCCTTGCGTGGGTTATTGGTGGCCAGTGGTGTGTAGCTCGCAGTTACGCCCGGGTTATCAATGCCATCACCGGCAGTTACCTTGAGACCGGATTTGGTCAGCTCGTAATTCTCACCAGCAGTTTAGTACAATATTCGGGCTGTCTTAGACGGTGACAGCCTGTGATAGATCAGGAAGCTTATCGAACGGAATAAGCTCATCGGCTAAACCAAAGCTGGTGTGTGGCTCATCAGTCACCGCCTTGGTTGAACCGGCGGCCACAAGCGCCATCGACAGATTTGCTGCGGTAAAATCATGGGCGGGGCTGCCGGGATAGAGGAAATCCGACTGATAGTGTTGCGGTTGCTACCGCCGCCGTGATAGTTTTCAGTCCCTTTTTATCTTCCTCGAAACTGAATTGAAATTGGCTGACGTTGCCAACCGGCAGGGGATCATCAGCTGGAGATGCTTCCGGCACCGATAAAGCTCCGATCCAATGTAGACATGACTTTTCTCCTATCCTGTAGGTCATGGGTTAATCATGGGAGGGTTTCACATGGTAGAACTGGTGTTTGAACAGCCCAATGTGCTGGGTACTGAGTTAGAGACGTGTTGCCAAAGCCCAATGACTGGCTTCTTCCGGGACGGGTTTTGCCATACCTGTCTGGAAGATTCCGGTAGTCATACAGTCTGCGCCCGAATGACCAATGAGTTTCTGCAATTTTCCCTGTCCAAAGGTAATGACCTCATCACACCCAACCCTGATTTTGGTTTTCCCGGTCTGAAAGCCGGTGACCGCTGGTGTCTGTGTGCAACTCGCTGGGCAGAGGCCAATAACGCAGGTGTTGCCCCACCGGTTTATTTGCACGCGTCCAATATGGCAGCGCTTGAAATTGTTGAGTTGGCTACGCTGGAGCAATTGGCATTGGATTGATATTAAGGAATTGTCCCGGAATAACTTCATCATTTTATTCAGTCTGGGAAAATGCCGTCGCCCGCTGCCCGCAAAAGCACAAGTGGTTCCAGCTTTTCGGGAAGCGGGTAGCGTCTGTAGAA
>NZ_JAHHPO010000076.1 GCF_024606365.1 Endozoicomonas sp. ONNA2 | reverse complement strand
TCCCACATCCATGTGGTCGTGCGCGAGATACGGGGCAGTTTATGAAATATCCGGGCCAGGGCCTGAAACGCCAAATCCTTGAGACATAATATTCCAACCACAAAGCCATCTCCTTTTTTTCGCTATCCTGCCGATGCAGACAGTCTGAAAAGGCTTTAGTAAATTTCATGACCACAGCTCATAGAATAGTCAGCCCTATTTTAGCGTTGACCCTGTCAACATCCGCTGCAGCAAGTCGGGCCCAGCCCACAGAGGCATGGTATCAACAAGTCTGGTGCGATGGGATGAACGGTAAAGTAGAATACCGACTGGAAGACCGCCGACGTATTGACTGCCTTACAGATCAATACGCCATTGAAATTGAATTTGCCCGAAAGTGGCCGGAGGCAATCGGTCAGTCACTAAACTACAGCATGCTGACCGGAAAGAAAGCGGGCATTGTTCTGATTCTCAAAACAGCAGAAGAGCAGGCCCACTGGCATCGGCTACAAACCGTCATCAAACACTACACACTGCCCATCAAAGTATGGAAACTGGGTCCATAATCAATGGCGCTGGGCCCAGATGAAAAACTCACGATTGCCGTCACCGCCAGTAATCGGGCTGTCAAAATATCCACGAACGTGCAAACCAAGACCGTTGCAGCAGGCTTTGATGGATTGCTCAACCTCAGGGTACAACCCCGAGTCCCTGACAATCCCACCCTTGCCAGGTCCTCCGGGTCCAACCTCAAACTGTGGCTTAACCAGACTCAGCAGCTGCCCGCCCTTTTTTAGCAGGGGCACCAGCGATGGCAAAATTCTGGTTTGGGAAATAAACGACACATCCATAACTGCAAGATCAAATCCCTGTTGCTGATCGGTATAGTCAAGCAGTGCAGCAGGCAATGTACGGGCATTCATCCCTTCAAGACAAACCACCCGGGGATCTTTACGCAACGATTCAACCAGCTGGCCATGACCCACTTCAACCCCGACGACTCCGGACGCTCCAGCCTGTAATGCACAATCGGTAAACCCACCGGTTGACTGCCCGACATCAATCACCGTTGCACCCGCCAGGGATATTCCTGACAGGGTCAGCGCCCCTGCCAGCTTCATCCCGCCCCGGGAGACAAATCGGTCAGCCTCATCGATATCAATCTCAACCCAGTCAGGGTATTTCTGACCTGCCTTGCCCGGCGTTTTCCAGTCACCGGACTGCCGGACTTTAACCCTGCCTTCACTGATTAATCGCCGGGCCCGACTGCGGGAAGAAACTTTTCCCTGATCCACAAGAATAAGATCGAGTCTGCGCATAGAAAATCTTTACATAAAACCGACTAATGACACCGCATTGTACACAAGTATCGACCACCTGTTCCGCTTGCCCGCACGAAACCACGGAAATAAAAATCGAGAAATCCACACAAACAAGAAGAGCGGCATCGCAGAACAAGTGGCGAAATGTCGCCAGGAGGCTGTCCGAGAATAGCGCCCGACTGGGCGTCCCCGTAGCGAGGATGG
>NZ_JAHHPO010000839.1 GCF_024606365.1 Endozoicomonas sp. ONNA2 | reverse complement strand
CTTCTCCATAAACCGCTTGAGCTGCCTTGGCTGTTCCTGCTCTTCAAGAAGTTTGATTACGTCTTCCTTAGACTTGGTAATAAGACCGGGGCTTGCGGACTTATCAAGTAACGGAGCAAGAACTCCATCACAAAGGGTTTTAATCGATTTATACCATTTTACAGATCTCTCTTTTTCTGCTTGTCGGCATTCTTTATTTCCAAAGATTGAACCCTTATGATTGCCCAAAATAACCTTTCCAAAATCACGCAACTTTCTTGCTATGGGTGACAAGCCCCTTTCTTTAAAGAATTCGGCTTCATCAGAATTTGATATGATATTAAAGTTGGTTAGCTCTGAATTGAACGCATTTACCAAATCGTTCAAATCAGAAGGCAAATCATCGTATTGGTAATCGACCATCAGTTTATCCATTGGATGTACCAATACAGCTCTGGTCCCGGAGAAATTTTCAACAAGCGTTCCCGTCCGCTGGTTCACAGCTCTTTGAAATTGAGGTATTTCATTAGGGAACTCATAATTTATAAAACTCAACATACTTTGAACTGGTTCGCTGCGTTTTTCCTCAGGCAACGCCATGACTTTTCTTTGAAAGGCTTGAGCAATGTCGACTAATGAGTAGCTGTCAGGCACAGACTGGGCTGGATGGCAAGACCGGTCTGTGTTGGTAGTTGCTGGTAACATGCGATTCTTCTCATAGAGTTAATAGATATTCAGAATTGACTATGGACTTTTGTCAATGCTGGATTTCTCTCAAAAATGGCCCATCAATAATTTTCATTATTTTTCCCACCCGGCCGTGTCGTAAAACGGCAGTGCCAAGCTTTGCAGGCTCATTTGAGGTCAATAGTCAGGACACGATTAGTAAGACAATCAGTTTGGCAATAAGTTCTATATTTTGTGAATGCCCCTGAATTAAGTACTTACCTTTTTTCCGACAAGCTTTTAATAAGCTCGTGCTGCTCTGTTGAAAATTTAATAAAAGGCTTTTCGGGAACGAATTGATAATACTTAAATAACAACTCCAGGGTGTCCAGGAAAATTGCCAGGTCCCCGCTGCCGATAAAACTATCGAAAATCAAACCGCTCAAGTGGGAACTGGCTGTTTTATCATAATAACCTTTTCCTATAAAAGATATTAAGCTATGAATCCGGATACATTCATTTCCTTTATAAAGCTTATGTTTTTCATCAAGTTCATTCAGAAAATCAATTCCTTTTTTCTTTTCGCTAGCCTTATGATCAAGGCTTGCTGAATTATCCAGTAACTGACCCAGAACTCCCTCACAAAGGAGCTTAACCAGGCTGTGCCATTTTTTAAAATCTCCTCCTGCTTTAATTGCTCCAGTTTCAGAGCTTACACAATTCATAAAATCAAATAAAGCTTTTACTCTATATGGCAAGCAAATTGAGCCAGGAGTGTCAGGGTTTTCAGGATCTTTCAACGAATCATTAACAGCGGTAAGTATTCCATTAAAATATTCTATCAGTTCATTCAATTCAAAAGGCAGTGCAAAGTATTGGTGATCAGTCATCAGCTTCTTCAATGGATGTATCAATACAGCGGGGGTCTCAGAGGAATTATCAGCAAGTCTCATCCTGCGTTCATTCAAGGCATTATTGAATGCAGATAAATCATCATGGTATTTGGTACCTATCTGATTCATTATGTCATGTATATAATTTCTGCGTATTCTTGGCGGTAGTGACTTGACTGTTGATTGAAAGTTGTTAGCTAAACGTTTAGCACGTTTTGATCTGCCAAGCACAGAAGGTACAGGGTAAGCACTGGCCGATGGGGCTGGGTTAGCTCTGGAATTTTCAGGCGACATATTAGTCTTCTCATACCTTAATCAGTTAAAAGATATTCAGGGTTAAGTAGCTGGCCATATGGAATCGAATATTTCTGGCTACTTGGGCTGGTACT
>NZ_JAHHPO010000838.1 GCF_024606365.1 Endozoicomonas sp. ONNA2 | reverse complement strand
TCTCTAAACTTTATAATTAATAAAGAATAAAACTGAAGCAAGAGCTCCGCTCTGTTCATTAATAGTAAATTCACTACAAACGAGGCGCAAACAATGTATAACATTATTTTATTATTGTTTTTTTTATAAATATAATAACCTACAATACCTAATAATGTAATGAGTCGGACAGGATAGTCGACTACACCTCCTAAGCTTTCACCTGTGCTACGAATAGTAGGATCTGAACTTAATAAAGGTATGTCACCTAATTTCAGCAACTTCAACAAGAGAAAGAAAAAGGCAACAAGTAGCAAAAATTTAAATCTATTATATGAAAAACACCTTTCATTCAGTGATTGCCTTGACAATATGATCCTTTTATTTGTTTTTATATTTAGTTTATAACCAAGTATAAAAAAAATAGTTAAAAGTATATACAGGTAAAAGTATAAACTAATATCCGTCTCATACCTTCCCCATGAGATCTGATTTTCTATTCCTGTTAAACCAACTAATGTCAGGATGAAAACTAAGAAAAAATAAGGTGACGTTATATTAATCAATTTTATTGTCCAACAAATTTAAAGAAGCTAAAGCAGAAAATTGGAGCAGATCTTTGATCGTGCTTAATATCCACTCCGCATTTCTTTAATGGCTTGTTTTACCAAATACCCTTAGTATCGACTACATACTTAACCGCTGGTTTAAACCGTTTGAACTGATAATGATCAACCAACAGTACATATACATCCGCTTTAGTAAATGCTGTATCCAGATTGACCAGCTCAAAATCCTCTTTCACGCTTTCCACATTGGGTTCTATGGCAATAACCTTGCAACCCAATGTATTCACCAGCGTTCTGGTAATGTGCAGTGCTGGACTTTCTCTAAGGTCATCAATATCTGGCTTAAAGGCCAGACCAAAACAGGCAACTGTAACTTCTTCCCGCTTTTTATTGGGATGATCAGCAAGAAACTGCTCAACTTTCTCATTAACCTTATCAACCACCCATGCAGGCTTACTGTCGTTGGTTTCCCGTGCCTGGCGGATCAGCTTGGCTTTTTCGGGTGTTTTACTAACGATAAACCAGGGGTCAACGGCGATGCAGTGACCACCAACACCAGGGCCGGGTTGTAGGATGTTCACCCGTGGATGACGGTTAGCCAGTTCGATCAGCTCCCAGACATTAATTACCAGCTCATCACAGATCACAGACAATTCATTGGCAAAGGCGATGCTCACATCACGGCTGGCGTTTTCGGTCAATTTGGCCATTTCTGCGGTGCGTGCATTGGTAATAATGCATTCACCCATCACAAAGGTTTTATAAAGCTCAACTGCTCTTTCGGAGCTTTCGTGGTTTATGCCGCCAATTACCCGATCGTTTTCTACCAGTTCACGGACAACATGGCCGGGCAGTACGCGCTCAGGGCAATGGGCAATGTAGATATCGCCCTTCTGATTTTCACTGATTGGTACTACCAGGTCTGGTCTTGCTTCTGCAATCCATTGAGCCATTTGCTCTGTGGCGCCCACCGGTGAGGTGGATTCCAGAACGATAAGATCACCTCGCTTGAGTACCGGTGCGATGTTTTTACAGGCAGCTTCTATATAGCTGAGGTCTGGCTCATGATTTTCTTTGAACGGAGTCGGTACGGCAATCAAAAAGGCATCAGCGGCTTCTGCTGTGGTGGTCGCTTTTAAATAGCCAGCAGTCACCGCAGCACTGACCAGCATATCCAGATCAGGTTCAACGATATGGATTTTGCCTTCATTTATCGTATCTACTGCACGTTGATTAATATCAACGCCAATAACATTGATTTTTCTGGATGCGAAAACGGCAGCTGTAGGCAAGCCAATATAGCCAAGTCCGATTACTGATATTGTATTAAAGGTGGTCATTGTTGGGTACTAACTAAGAGGTGTGTTGTTACGTAAGCGCTTATTTAAGGACGTCTTCAAAACCCATCACCTGTCTGCCACGCTA
>NZ_JAHHPO010000837.1 GCF_024606365.1 Endozoicomonas sp. ONNA2 | reverse complement strand
CCATCCTCGCTACGGGGACGCCCAGTCGGGCGCTATTCTCGGACAGCCTCCTGGTATTACCCAAGATCCCCGCTATGTGTTGGCACAGTAGCTTTCCAGAGTTGCACACAGTCAATATGTTTCAATGCAAAACCATGTACGAAAAACGGCTCTTCCCTCAAGCTTGCAATTACGCTACCCCTATACATGCCCTGTGAATACCCACTGCCCTGGCGATAATAAAATTGCACCAGGCTCGCTTTGAGGTTCACGGCCTGCTTGATGACGGAACACTTTGTGGTTTCTGTTTTGCGTTTATCATAGGGGTCTTTTATAAACGTATGCCCCAGGGTAATCACCCGCCCTTTTCTATTGAGAAACAAATAAGCCAGCAAACCACTGGTATCTGTTGTCCCAAAATGCCTTTCTACGTACGCTTTCGCTGATTGATTGCTGGGAATGTAAGCCGGTGCAAAGGCCAGATACTGTATCAATTCCTGAGCCAGAGGCAGAGACAATGCCGCATATTCGCTTAACAAAATTTTTTTCCGGGAGAGTTGCCGTTGAATGGCCAGCCTGCTCAGATTTTTCAGGGAACCAACCGTCAGGTGTTTATCTTCGTGCAGGCCATAAAGCTCAGCCAGGGTACCTTGCCACTGACAACCAGCAAATGGACACTTGAGGTAAAATTTGCCGATTATACGCTCCATGCAATTATCAACCTGAAACAAACTACAAGAACGTATGTTTTCTGGAGTATCAGGCTTATTATCAGCCAGGCACTCGTGACATAATCGACCGGGTGGCAGAGTCAGGGTTCGGTACTGGTTACAATCCTTGCATAGCAAACGGCCACACATTGTCTGAACTACCCTTCGTGGCAATCCGCCACAATCACTGCAAACACGATTCTCTCGAAACCGAATACGCCCGCTGTTTTCCGGCAGCATCTGAGCAGTGCTGACATCGTATCCACCCCACAACACTCTGTTGCTGTGGCTATCCACAACTCCGCCATGGGTACTGCCCATCAGTGGCAGAATCGGGCGGCAGGCTCGGGCATTCATGTTCATCGCTGCTTTAAACCAAATGCTACGCCGTTCATGAGAATTGGCAATCTGACCTCAGTTGCCCGGCACAAATAGGCACTCTCAGGCTTCATGGTTGGCCAGTTCCTGATGCGTGGGGGGTCCCCGGCAAAGTTACCGTTGAGTAACTTAATCTGCGTACCGCAACTTTCCACAGTGTTACACCATCAATATGTACCAAATCGTCGCAATCCTGCCAATGCACACTATTCCACCGCAAGGATTCAGCGACAGTGTCAATACCTTCACAAGTGGGATCCCATTTTTTCGGGTGGTAGTAAAACTGTATAAAGAACGCCCTGCGGTCCAATGCCTGCTCCCGGACCAGCCGCTTTGCAGCCCTTTTTTTGTCGGCATCAGAGGGATCCTGCATAACTGTAGACCACGTAGCCATCACCCGGTGCTTATCATTAAGCAACAAACCAACCAGCAATCCACGGGATGTCGCAAAGTACTTATCTACATACGCCTTGGCTGAACGGTTGTCGGGCGCGTACCCCGGTGGCGCAATAGACAGATACTGTTGTAGCACCCGGGGTAAGCGCAAGACAGTGCAGCATTCGCTTAACAGAGTTGTATTGTTACCAAAACGGCGTTGAATGGCCGACCTGCACAGATGTTTAAGGGAAGAACCAGGGAAAGCATTCATCCGATGTTCACTTTCGTGCATGCCGTAATGTTCAGCCACCGTACCCTGCCACTGACAACCAATGAATGGGCACTGGAGGTAAAATTTGTCGATTGATCGTCTGTGGAATGGATAAGGATTGACCAGGTGGCAAGCATCTATGTTTTCCTGGCTGGCAGGTTTTCCAATACTTGAGCAATGATGGCATAAACGAACTGACGGGGTTGTCAGGGTTCGGTACTCGCTGCAGTCTTCACACAAAACAGTGGCACAAGCCGTTTGTACTGCGTTGCGTGCCAGTCCCTTACAATCAAAGCAAAGTCTCCTCGCTAATGAAGGGAGGCACTCTTTATTTTCTTCCGGAAAAGCCTCCACATTGCGAATGTGGTATCCGCCACACAACACTTTGTTGCTGTCCATATTCACAACTGGACCACTCGCACTGCCCACCAGCGGCAGTATTGGGGGGCTGGCTACTGCGTTCATGTTTCCCACTGATCCAGGAGGCTGTCCGAGAATAAATGTTGTAGTTCAACTGCCCAAGCCTTGGCAATTATGTGTTCAGAATGTGATGTTCAAAATCTTTCAACGGTCTGTTTCGACGCATACTCCCCTGGCTCCCTCGATAGCTCTCGTGGCAGATGTAGCATATGACGTAGTGATTTGCCTGCATGCGTTGCAGAGCCTGCTTGAGGTTGCCCGAAAAAGTATCAGAACTTCTAACTTAATTGACATCTGTCGCAAATAAAAGAACAGGAGAACCACTGACCATTCTCCATGGACAATAGCTCATAGGAAAACAAGGTTAAAGGATGACACCCTTGATGTCGTCATCTTTACGATCCAGATAGTGGATAGACTTGATACGACGGATCGTACAGAATTTACCACGAATCACCGGTGTTTCGTTTTCTGCAATGTTACCGTTACGGGAAATACCTTCCAGCAGGTCGCCATTGGTAAAACCAGTGGCCGGGGTGTCGTCAGCCAGTAAAGCAAGATCCTATTGATGTCCCGCTACATCGTACCAAAAGGGATTATCTATCGCCTTTGGGGAGCGAAAAAACACCTTGATGAGAGAACGAGTTAAAAATCCAGGTATTTATGATACGAATTCAACCAGGCTAAAATTGCACGATGATATCGTAATATCCCAGCACGGTTTCCCGTCGAATATGAATATTATGATCTGTGGATTTTTCAAAATCTAATGCTGAATGGACAAAACCTTTCTCCTGCAGGTATGGAATTAGACAATCACTTATATAAAAAAAATGAGTTTTAATAAAGTCTGTTGTCCTTGTTAGTGGACGACACATGGTCAGTTGCCATGCCCGGCCATGAACAGCATTACTCCACCCCTCTTCTTTTTTACTCACCTCATCATTTATTGCTGAAATAATTTTTCTGACAACTTCATTATTAGATGGGATAATATCAGCAATCATTTCATCACTTGATTGTCTTAACTCATCGGTTTTCATTACAATATCTTCGACAATTGATTCTGGTATTGCGGGATTTCCTGAAACAATGCCATTTCTACTGTGGAACATTTCAACATCTCGCTCCCTGTCCATAATCTTGCGTGCATTATTAACTGTTTAATTTTTCCTGAATGCATTCTATCTCATTTTCAGGCAACACAGTACGAACTATCTCTGCAATTTTATCCGCATATCTGGGAAAGTAATTCAATAACCCATAAGCAGGCTCCCCCAGTTTTTGTTCGGCACCAAGAATGCCCTCAGCGATTTGACGGTGTGGAAAAACCTCAAGGTCTACAAGGGCAAAACATATCTCCGATGTTTCTGGATGGAACATCAGTGGCAGATTATTCGGCTTAATGTCAGCAAGTTTTGTCATGCAGATAAATTTGGTCATTTGCTCAATGGCGCTTTCCAATTCCATCTCATGATTGGCATAATACTGTAATAATTGGCTGAGATCACCATTTAGAATGGGTAACTTATCTTCAACAATAACGGGTACAGAATCTTTACCAATTGACAATAATGCAACTTCTGATTGAGGAATTATCAATCGATTGAAATGATTTTCCCGAATTATGTGGGCAGCGTTAATCTGTGCTTGATTGCGGCACTCCAACTTATTTTGATTGTGAGCAATTTTAACTACTATATTGGGAAAATGCGGAATTGTTATCACACAGAAGCTGCCAATATTACTCATATACTTTACGGATTCATCCGCACATCGTGTCAACACCTTATCTAAAGTGGTTTTTTCACTTAAATATGATGAAATTTCCTTTACATCCAACGATGATATATTCATCTCCACTATACTTCTCGATTGTTTTTTTCTGCTTGAAGAGCTTAAAGCAGGAAGTAGTTTTTTACGGGAGGAAAGTTCAGGGCGGCAGAATCGGTCGTACGTCCGTTGTCATCTAAGCCGTTTTAGACGACA
>NZ_JAHHPO010000075.1 GCF_024606365.1 Endozoicomonas sp. ONNA2 | reverse complement strand
GGTACTGCTTCGGGTGCCGCAGGGTTGCTCGCCGCTTCGGGTACCGCAGGGTCAGTGCTCGCCGCTACGGCTCCGGTAGCGAAGCGATTGGCTTCCAGTCCGGCAGCGATGCCTCTTCTTGCTGCTACGGCCCCGGGATTGGTACCGGTTGCCACTGCAGCAGGAGTTGCTTCTAAATTGGCTCCACATGTGGCAGATGTAGCTGCCCCACTTGCTGTTGCAGCCGGCGGTGTGATAGCGAAACAGGGTCACAAAGTTGCAAGCAAGGGACTTTTCAAAAAATCCGAAAAAAAATCTGAAAAAAAATCTGAAAAAGCATCAAAAAAACAAAAAGTAAATGACCAGGTCAGCGAAGAAAAGAAAGTACCTCATACCAGGCAAGAACTGGAAGAACTCGGTAAGGCATTTCAAGATAAATTATCTACTCATGTTCCACCAGAAGAACTGATAACACTGTTTTCCAAAACGGAGTTCGAAATACAAAGTATGTACTTTCATACTGCCAGGAATGGTGTTGAAGATTTTGTAAATTCTGCCAAATTATGGCTTGAGCAGGAATTTATGAAAGTGCTAAGTGACTTACATGTAAATCATAGCCAGTATCACAAAAAATACCCTGATACGCCCGCTGGCAGAAATGATAGCGCATGTATTCGCCATGACCAACTGACGAATGCAAGAAACCATCTTATACGTCAAAAACCAAAACCGAATAGACTGTTTTAACACTGGTACTTCAGCTCTTTCTGATGGCCTTGATTTCGCTCAGAAGGGAGTTAGCAGCAATGGCACTGACTTAAGCTGCAAAGTCCCGAAAACATGGGGATTGATACAACCTGAATTGGAACCACAAAGCAAACAAAGAGCACAAAGAAAAAGAAAAGCTCTTCTTAGTGCTCTTTGTGTGCTTCGTGGTTCCAATTCAAGACCCCGCAACAAACCCACCCGCCTGCACTCGTACGTAGAAGCTAAAGAAAGAATGGACAGTTGTAATATCAGGAAGAATTCCTTAATGCCTACCCTAAGAGGGAGCCTTAAAGCCTACGTATGGCAAGGCTATCACTCTTAAGTCAGTGCCATTGGATGCCCCAACCGATAGTTCAGCTCAACATGGCCATCTACACGGCCATTGTCCATAATATATGGCACCTGGTTTTTGATTTAAAATATTCCGCTGAATATCGAAAATTGACCCGGGCTTGAGGCCACACCCGTGGTTCTACAAACGGTTCCACGACATTGCCTGACTGGCAACAGCTGCTGACTACTCACAAATATTGACCCTGATCAAAAAGCCTCATAATGATACCTGTTGCCATCGCAAACATCTTTGTTTTCGGGAAAACAGAGAAAAAACTGTTCGTAAAAGTACCACAAGCGATTATTTAACAGGCAGTCAAGCTGCCTGGACGAGGTAGACAATGAGTATCCTGATCACTGGCGGGGCTGGCTACATTGGCAGCCACACCTGTTTGGAATTACTGAATGACGGTTATGACGTAGTCGTCGTTGATAACCTGTGCAACAGCCATGAGACGGCTCTTCACCGGGTAGAGAGCCTGACGGGTAAGCAGCCCGATTTTTATGCCGTCGATATACGCGACAAGGAAGCACTCCGTACCGTATTCGGCAGGCACGCCATTGAAGCAGTAATTCATTTTGCCGGATTAAAAGCCGTAGGTGAGTCTACCCGGATACCCTTGGCTTATTTTGACAACAATGTCAGCGGTACAGTAAAACTTCTGGAAATCATGGCAGAATTTGACGTACGACACCTGGTCTTCAGCTCTTCTGCCACCGTGTATGGGGACCCCCATGAAGTGCCGATCAGGGAAGACTTCCCGGTTGGACAGGTCACCAACCCCTATGGACGCAGCAAATTCATGGTGGAGGATATTCTCCGTGATACGGCAGTGTCCGATCATCGATGGAATTTCAGTATCCTGCGCTACTTCAACCCGGTTGGCGCCCACGAATCCGGCCTTATCGGAGAAGACCCCAGCGGTATTCCCAACAACCTGATGCCGTATATTGCGCAAGTGGCCGTTGGCAAGCTGGCGCAACTCAACGTATTTGGCAATGACTACGCTACCCACGATGGTACCGGTGTACGTGACTACATCCATGTGGTCGATCTGGCTCTTGGTCATCTGGCGGCATTGCGAACCCATTGGAACGATCAGGGCGTCCACACCTACAATCTGGGTACCGGAAAAGGCAACAGTGTTTTCGATATGCTCCACGCCTTTGAACAAGCCTGTGGCAAAACACTGCCTTACCAAATCCAGCCACGCCGCCCCGGAGATATCGCCCAGTGTTACGCCGATCCTGCCTATGCTGAGCAAAAGCTTGGCTGGAAAGCCAGCCGCACCGTTGAAGATATGACCATCGATACCTGGCGCTGGCAGTCAGAAAACCCGAACGGATTTATCCAATGACGCAATTTAATCCCGTTGATCACCCACACCGTCGATTCAACCCACTGATTGGCGACTGGGTACTGGTATCCCCCCATCGTGCCAAGCGTCCGTGGCAGGGACAGGTGGAAAAAACAGCGCCAGACTTTCGTCCAGTGCATGATCCACAGTGCTTTCTCTGCCCGGGCAATGACCGTATTACCGGAGACCATAACCCCGACTACACCGCCCCCTACATTTTCCCCAATGACTTCCCGGCACTGCTCACGGATACCCCGGATGCAATCAGCGAATCAGACCTGTTCCAGAGCAGTTCAGCCAGAGGGCAGGCACGGGTTATCTGTTTTTCACCGGATCACAGCAAAACCCTGCCACAGCTAACCGGACAGGAAATCCGCAAGGTCGTTGATTGCTGGGCGGAACAGGTTATTGAACTGGGACAGACTTACCCCTGGGTGCAGCTGTTTGAAAATAAGGGAGCCGTAATGGGCTGCTCCAACCCCCACCCCCATGGCCAGATCTGGGCCAGCAGCTTTCTACCCAACGAAGCCCGCAAAGAAGACGACAACCAACGTCAATGGTTGAACGAAAAGGGCATCAATATGCTGGTTGAATACGCCCGAAGGGAATCGGAGTCCGGTGAACGTACCGTCGTTGAAAATGATCATTGGATCGCTGTGGTTCCCTACTGGGCAGCCTGGCCATTTGAAACCCTTATGCTGCCCAAACGACAGGTACTGCGCATGCCCGATCTGACCGAAGTGGAACGTGATGCTCTGGCAGAAATTCTGAAAAGACTGACGACCAGGTACGACAATCTGTTCCAGACGTCATTCCCCTACTCCATGGGTTGGCACGGTGCGCCCTGTCATCAAGGAAAGGTCGGTACCGATGATAGCCACTGGCAACTGCACGCTCACTTCTATCCACCACTGTTGAGATCAGCAACCGTGCGCAAGTTTATGGTGGGTTTTGAAATGCTGGCAGAAACCCAGCGTGACCTCACTGCTGAACAGGCTGCCACCCGTCTGCGCGAACTGTCTGATGTGCATTATCTGGAAAACAGCGCTGAGCCAGGCGCCATTCGAGTTATGGAAAGTAAAATGAGCCAGAAACAAACCCTGACTGAACTGTTTGAAACCACCTTTGGTCATCAGCCAACCCACTATTTTCAGGCACCTGGCCGGGTCAATCTGATTGGTGAGCACACCGACTACAACGATGGTTACGTATTGCCCTGTGCCATTGACTACCAGGCCATGATTGCTGCTTCTCTCAGAGATGACCAGAAAGTCATGGCCACTGCTCACAGTTACGACGGGCAGGTAACCGAGTTTGAACTGTCCTTGCCGGTTCCTCACAGTAAAGTGGCCTTCTGGAGCAATTACGTACGGGGTGTCGCCAGCGTACTGATGGAAAAGAACATGAGCCTCAAGGGTGTCAATATGGCTATTATTGGCAATGTTCCCCAGGGCGCCGGCCTCAGTTCATCCGCGTGTCTGGAAGTGGTTACGGGACTGACTCTGACCCGAATGTCCAAACTGGATGTCAGCCTGAAAGAGCTGGCATTGCTTGGCCAAAAAGCAGAGAACCAGTTTGTTGGCTGCCAGTGCGGCATTATGGACCAGATGATTTCAGCCTGTGGCAAGGAAGACCACGCCATGCTGCTTGACTGCCGATCACTGGATAGCCGACTGGTGCCCATCCCTCACAACGCGGCGGTCGTGATTATCAACTCCAATGTAAAACGTGGTCTGGTAGATAGTGAATACAACATTCGTCGTGCACAATGCGAAGCGGCAGCCCGTCATTTTGGCGTCAAAGCCCTGCGGGATATTACCCTTGCCCAACTGGAAGCCAGCCAGGGCGAAATGGACGAACTCATTTACCGACGAGCCCGCCATGTGGTGACTGAGAATGATCGTACCCTGGCCGCTGCCGAGGCCCTGGCCAGAGGTGACCTGGAAGCCATGGGCAGGTTGATGGCTGAATCCCATATCTCCATGCGGGATGACTTTGAAATTACCGTACCAGCTATCGACGGTATTGTTGATATTGTCAAAACCGTTATTGGCAATGAAGGCGGTGTCCGAATGACCGGTGGCGGATTTGGGGGTTGTGTCGTTGCACTGATTCCGAAAGAGAAAGTGGATGCAGCCAAACAGGCACTTGCTGAACACTATTCAACTTACTCCAATGGCCTGGTTGCTGACATTTATGTTTGTCGGGCTTCACAGGGAGCCAGGAGGCTGTCCGAGAATAGCGCCCGACTGGGCGTCCCCGTAGCGAGGATGG
>NZ_JAHHPO010000836.1 GCF_024606365.1 Endozoicomonas sp. ONNA2 | reverse complement strand
GGGGGAATGAGCTTTTCAAGCCTCAAAAACCCGGGGGCCAAAAGGCAGTGCTTTACATCGATTTTGCCAACGTCTGCAAAACAGACTTGAGGGTTTTATCATTGGCTTTCAATGAGCCTCCCAGGTAGGCGAATTCCAGCAGTGACTGGTCAGGTTCCCAGCCCTGGGAAAGACGATAGATAACACCGACCACACCACCACGCTGAGTTCCTCCGACACAGTGGACATATACTGGTCCGGGATGGGTACTGAGCTGCTTAACCATTTGATCTATTTGCTGCTGGCCAAGAGTGGCATTCTTGTCAAAGGACAGGTCAACAACGTGAATGCCCGCGTTCTCCAGCCATTGACGCTCTTTGTCAAAAGAGGTAATCGCAAAGACAGTTTTAATGCCGAGTTCAGCAAGGCTGTG
Organism: Endozoicomonas sp. ONNA2; assembly: GCF_024606365.1. Taxonomy (GTDB): domain Bacteria; phylum Pseudomonadota; class Gammaproteobacteria; order Pseudomonadales; family Endozoicomonadaceae; genus Endozoicomonas. Next base: position 5,890 of record NZ_JAHHPO010000836.1, on the reverse strand, counting down.
AGCACCATCAATGCTTTCCAGCTCGCCTCCCCGGTAAAAGTGATCATCATAACGAACCAGCCAGGTTTTCAGGCCGTCTCTCTTGCCCAGCACCTCGTAACGCTGATGGTTCCAATCTGCGGCGGCTGGCGGCAGAACGCCGCGAAAACCGGATTCATAAGCCGTAACTTTGTTCTGTTCCCAGTCGCAGGCCTCCTCATGGTCGGCACGGATAGATTGCGAGAAAATGTGAAGTAACACGATTGACAGGGGAAGTACCCAGGGTCGAAGGGACTTGACGAAATACACGATGCTAACCTCAATCATTGTTTGAAAGGGTGCCTGTAAATCTAGCACATTATCAATGATGAGCATGCCGGGATCTCTATGGAGTTTGAGGATTTGAAAGACATCAGCATCAATCACAGTGGGCTGTGCCCGTTTAGCCCGGATATTTCATAAACTGCCCCGAATCTCGCGCAGGACTTCGTCGCTCTAAGGGATTTTGTGAGGGAGCGCCGTACCGGGGAGTACGGTCGACTGAGCAAAACTCCCTCAGAGCGGCAAAGGACAAGCGAGAACGGGAGCACGTTTATGAAATATCCGGGTTAGCAACGTGGTACTGTTAAGCTCAGGTTACGTTGGCGCTTCTGTAACCTGAATCCAGGCGTATAATGGACTCCGTTGGCCAGATGCTCCTGTCACGAGACTATGAGCTTAAGAGTTGTTGGACGACGCTGGATAAAGCCAATTACAGGGATGACCAGATGATAGAGCTGTATGAGGATTACGGAACCAGCGGACAGCATCACAGCGAATTATTTCGCAACTATTCTACAGTCATGTTTAATCAATTCTAATAATTTTCTATAAGCTAAAACCTCTCAGCACAGGCCTTATAAAATACTCAAGCACACTTTTGCTCCCCGTCACAATATCGGTCACCCCTGTCATACCGGGGATCAACAGCAGGGCGTTACTATTACCAGTCAGCACTATTCGAACCCGGTAATAAGGCAGTCCCTTGTCATCATCCAGCGTATCGGCACTGATGGTATCCACCATTCCCTGCAAACTTCCGAAGGTGGCAAATTCATAAGCCGTTAACTTGACCAGCGCCATTTGTCCGGACTGCAAAAAGGCAATATCCGCCGGTTGAATACGGGCCTCAAAAATAAGCGGGTCCTCTGCCGGTACAATCTCCACCACCGTGCTGCCCGGTTGAATAACACTGCCTTCTGTCTGCATCTTTACCGTTTTCACTAACCCATCCACCGGTGCATACAACGCAGCTTTTCGCACCCGGTCCTCCAGGCCCGCCTGCCCCTCCAGCAGTTTACCTGACCGCTCCCGTGTATCCTGCAACTCTTTTTGCACGTCTGCCCGGTAACGGATCACCAGATCATTGCGACGACCAATGGACTCCGTCAATGCAGACTCAAGACGGGCGATCATCAACCGGGCATTGGTCAGCTCCCCCTGAAGTTCATTCGCCCTTCGCTCAAGGTTAATAATCTCTACGCGGGTAATAACGCCATCATCACAGAGGGGTTGCTTGAGCGATAACTCCTCATTGGCAAGCTGTAAGCTTCTGGTCAGCGTTGTTACTTTTGCCTTTAACTCATTCAGTTCCTGCTGCTTCTGAATCACTTGCTGGTCGACAATGGTCACTTGACTTTTCAGGGCCGCCATTCGTTCATTCATCAATGCGGTTTGCTGCCGTACCTGGTGGGGAAAATCTTTTTTATACTGTTCCGGAAAGTCAATATGCCGCTGATCCTCTATGCACCATGAGCCATTTTGTATCTCTACCAGTGCGGATAACTCTGATTCCAGTCTGGCCACAGAGCCCTGCAGGCTCTCCAGTTCAGATTCATTTACCCGAAAAGAGGATTGATAACGGGTTTCATCAATCTGCAAGATCAAATCCCCGGCATGGACAAACTCACCTTCCCTGACATGAACAGATTTCAGGGTTCCGCCATCCAGACTCTGAATCTCCTGAACCCTACTGGAAGGGATCACACGGCCATAGCCGGTGACGGTCTCATCCATCATGGCCAGACAACTCCAGGCAATTATTGCAGCGACCAGAACAACCATCACCCAGATAAACCAACGTGAGGTAACGGTAATATCCATCAACTGGGCCTGTTGCCGGTTACTGGCGGTTAACCGTATCCACTCCGGCCATGATTTTGCCTTCATGCCCGGTGTTCCCTGATATGAACAGGCTGATCAGATACCAGCCTGCCGCCGTCGAGCATGATGACACGGTCAACAACCGACAGCAGACTGCTTCTGTGGGTAATGATCATCAGCGTGACACTGTCCGGCAGGCTTTTGAGTGTCTTCTGCACACGGGCATCCATCAGACTATCCATATGGGCAGAGGGCTCATCAAGAATCAGGATGTCCGGTCTGGATAGCATGGCACGGGCCAATGCCACGGCTCGCCGTTGACCACCAGAGAGTTGTCGTCCACCTTCACCCACCGGGTATTCCAGGGCAGCCAGGGAGTCGCCGGTAAAAAGCGTTACCCCACAGTCCCTGGCGGTAGTCAGCAGATCATCCTCACAGAAACCGGCAGTCCCCATGGTAATGTTATCCATGACCGAACCATGAAATAGCCAGGGTTCCTGGGCCAGAAAGCCTATTTTCCCTCTCAGGGTTGCCGGATGAATATCCCCCTGGGCAATACTGTCCAGAAATACCTGCCCCTGGTCCGGTTGGTAGAGTGCCGCCAGAATACGGGCAAGGGTTGATTTCCCGGAGCCAGAGCGCCCCACTACAGCCACTTTCTCACCGCTGTTGATGGACAGGGACAGATCAGCAAGCGCAGGAATGACACGACCCGGGTAAGAAAACGACAGTTGCCTTAACTCCAGATTCCCCTGAAATTTTTTCACCTCGCGATAGATCGTCCGCTTCCCCTGCTCTTCCGGCGCCCCCATCAACTGGTTTATCACCATAAAAGCACTGCGAGCCTGGTAATACCGTGTGCCCAGCAGTGCCAGTTGCATAAAAGGCGCGATGGCCCTGCCAGAAAGCATCATAATGGCGATCAATGCGCCCATATTCATGCTGCCGGAGCTGATCAAAAGCACGCCGAAATAGACAATGGCAACGGTAGCCAATTGCTGAAGCCAGGTTGCCAGGGCAGTGACATTGCCGGTCATTGCCCGGGTTTTCAGCCCCCAGGTCGCCATATGCCCGGTGGCCTGCTCCCAGCGTTGTTGAAAACGACTCTGTGCACCGGCGAGCCGCAGGCTTTCCAGGCCGGTAATGCTTTCCACCAGATCCCCATGCTTTCGTGCCGAAAGTCGTTCACTCTCTTCGATACTCTGACGGAGCCGGGGTTGGACGGCGGCACTGATAAACGACATAACAACAATAATAAGCAGGGGAATCCACACCAGCTGACCGCCCATCAACCCGATAACCACCAGAAACAGCATGGCAAACGGCAAGTCAACCATGGCTGTCAGCGTGGTGGAGGTGATAAACTCCCGAATCGCCTCAAAGTCCTGGATTTGCCGCGCAAATGTGCCGGTGGCCGCAGGAATAAACGACAGCCGTATGCCCATGATTTTGGCAAACAGCTGACTGGACATCAGCAGGTCAGACTTTTTTGCGGCGATATCAATAAACCGGGTGCGCAGCTGTCGACAGATCAGTTCGAAAGAGATGAGCACCACCACACCGGTGGTCAGCCCATTCAGCGTGGTCAGTGCCATACCGGGAATCACCCGGTCATAGATCAGACGCACGAACAATGGCACTGCCAGGGCAAACACATTGATCAGCAAAGACGCTAACAACACTTCCCGATAAATTCGCCGACCTGCCAGTAACGCCCCCCAGAACCAGTGATCCCGCCAGTCCGGTGGATAGTCCGGATCACGATCATCCTCAACCCTGGCCCGACTGAAAAAGACAATCCGCTGGTCAATATGCTGCAGAAAGTCGTCAGGAGGTAAACGCTCCACTGCCATCCCACGTGTCGGTTGTCGGAACTCTACATACTCTTTGGTAATCTGCACGACAACGATGGGTGACTGGGCCAACCAGACAATACAGGGCAGGCACGATGGTGGACAGCTCTCTGCAAGTGATCCATGGGATACCAGCGCTCGGGTAAAGAGGGTAAGCCCTGCGTTCCCGGCCCCCCGCTCCAGATGTTCCCCGGCAAACCCATCGGGTTGCACGGGCAGACCCGCCAGCACACGGTCGGCAATCACCCTGACCCCATGAAACCTGGCGATCCAGATCAAGCTGGTCAGTAAAGGGCTTTGCGCCATGGCAACTCCATCAGACAGGTTCTGTGCAAGCAAAACTGAGCCTAGAGTAAAAATGTCTCCTCTGCCATTCACAGCCGGACACAGAAAAAATCATCTATTCTTACCCAGACTTTTTTAATTATTGGTTCCTGTCAGTTTTAATTCTCAGATCGCTCACACTGGTTTGCCCGAACCTCACACACAGTCCCACTGCGGGAAAGATCATCTCCGGAATATTTTCAACACTGTTATGAACATGAAGCGTTTTTCCGGTATTTATTATCTTCGATATTGGCTGTCTGCCCTGATGGTTGCTTCCATCATCCCATCAGCAAGCGCTCAAAGTCTGCAAGAAGCGGTCTCTACGGCACTGATCACCAGCCCGAAGCTGCATCAGGCCATGCAAAGAGTGCAGACCCGGGTTCATGAAGAAAGCATCGCCAAATCCGGATTCCTGCCAACATTGGATGTGCAGGGAGGCTCCGGCTATGAATGGACCTCTAACCCAACCACCCGTGCCGGTGGCCCGGCCAGTGATGACAGCCTTCATCGATATGAGTCGTCCATTGCCCTTCGCCAGGTGCTTTTTTCCGGTTTCTCCACAATACACGACAGTAAAAGATCTAAAGCGACCACAGGTTCTGAACAGTACCGGCTGATAACCACCGCTTCCGAGACGGCGCTCAACGTCGCCCGGAGTTACCTGACGGTGATCATGATGGAGCGGGCATTGGCCATGTCCGAACAAAATCTCAAGGTTCACCAGGATATCTACTACAACATTTTCAAACGTTCCGAGTCCGGTGTGCAGAGCATTGCCGACCTCAGCCTGGTCAGTGGCCGACTGGCAGTGGCCCAGTCCAATACCATTGCTGCTGAAAACAATGTACACGATGCCCGTTTCCAGTTTGTCAGGCTGGTGGGTGCGCCCGCCGGTTCTCTGCAGGAACCGCTACCTGCCATGGATTTACTGCCAGCAACGATGGAGCAGGCCGTTCTGTTGGCGGGTAAACACTACCCATTACTCAAGTCGGCGCTGCAGGACAACAACGCGGCAGAAAATGAGTACCTGGCCAACAGGGGACGCTTCTACCCGGAGATCTCCTTTGCGGCAACCCGATCATGGAACTACAACATAAACGGCGTGATCGGGCGTGATGATGATTACCAGCTGATGTTCCATGCCCGCTACAACCTGTTTAATGGTGGCGCTGATTCCGGGCGCCTGAAGGCATCCCTCAGCCGCTGGAACGAAGCGAAAGATATCTACCACCAGGCATTGCTGGATACCCAGGAAGAGGCCCGCCTCGCCTGGGAAGCCCATGATCAGCTCAACAGACAACTGCCGCCATTGCAGAAACACGTCACCTACAGTCTGGATACGGTATCGGCCTACCGGAGGCAATTTGCCTTTGGAGAGCGGGCATTACTGGATGTATTGAATGCCGAGAATGAAAACCTTGAAGCGGAACTGGCATGGAACCGTGCCTGGGCTGCACAGCTTGTTGCATGCTACCGGCTGCTGCATATTACCGGCCGACTGCTTGAGTCGTTAGGACTGACGCTGCCGACGACTTAATAGGTGTAGATCTCGGTGGTCGCCGTATCATATAAAAAACAGACGCTGACTA
>NZ_JAHHPO010000835.1 GCF_024606365.1 Endozoicomonas sp. ONNA2 | reverse complement strand
CCTGGACTCTGGCTATTTTCTTTACCACTGTCTGTGCACTGGTGATCTGGGTTAAATACCTGAACCATAAGGATCATAAAAAGTAGTCGGTGGTGCCAGGTCTTTCATATCCCTCTTGATGGTCTACTTTTTACTCTTCATAAATAGAAAATGAAGTAACAGGTTATGAGCAGGCCATTAAGAATTCAGTATGCAGGGGCACTATATCATGTGACCTCTCGCGGTAATGAACGCAGAGCCATTTACCGTGAAGACGCAGACTTTCAGCTGTTTCTCAATACGCTGGCCGAAGTTTGTGAAAGGTTTAACTGGGTAATCCACTCATTTTGCCTGATGACCAATCATTATCATCTGGTGGTGGAAACACCGGATGCCAATCTTTCTAAAGGTATGCGCCAACTTAACGGTGTGTATACGGTTCGCTTTAATCGTAAGAGAGGCAGAGTCGGTCATCTTTTCCAGGGGCGATACAAAGCCATTCTTGTGGACAAAGACGCTTATCTTATGGAGCTGAGCCGGTACGTCGTGTTAAACCCGGTCAGAGCCAAAATGGTCAAGTCCCCGGATGAGTGGCCATGGAGCAGTTACTGCTATGCCACCGGGTTATTCGATTCTCCAACCTGGTTGGCGACGGATGCTACGCTTCGCTATTTTGGCGGCAACCGTGACGACGCCATTTTCAAGTTTGCCCAGTTTGTCGCCGAAGGCGTTGGCGTTAATATCTGGGAGCATCTTAAGCAGCAGATCTATCTGGGTGACGATAATTTCATCAATAGTCAGTTGGCTTATAAACCTAAAGGGAACGCTGCTCTTTTTGAAGTACCCCATAAGCAGCGGCGGAAAACAGCACCACCCATCAGCTACTTTATGGAAACTGCCGGTCATCGTGATGAGGCAATTTTTTCTGCCTATCTATCCGGTGGCTATAGCCTTACCGAGATTGCTGATTATGTTGGCCTGCACTATACAACGGTCAGCCGGATAGTGCGCAAAACTGCTGGTGACTACGCATGAGATGTCAGCGGTAAAAGTGCGCTGGCGTAGGCTTTTTATTTTGCAAAGACGCTACCGCCCGTCGAATTAGGGGTTTTTATCGAAACAACCAAGGTTAAATTGTGTGCATGGGTACTTTCTTGCGGTTTGTTGCGTGTTTGGTGCTGTAAACCGCAGTATCTGTCTAATAGAAAAACACCCAGCGGCTAAGCCATTGGGTTGATCAAGCAGATAGGGAAAATTATGATCTGGCCATTTGAAAGCCTGTTACGGTGGTAACAAATTGTACGTTGATCCATAGGTAAATCAATAGGCGACAATGTAATGATCTATTCGAAGATATACTCACTGGTGATGTATTTTCCGTACTGATGTTTCAAGCTGATGGCCTGCTGGTGCCAGTGGCTGGCAGATTTTTT